>NZ_RHJM01000001.1:0-95158 GCF_004212315.1 Escherichia sp. E10V5 | reverse complement strand
AAATAATTTTCCGAATGCGCAACATTCAACCAAATTAGCCTGAAACTGCCAGTTTTTCGAGCGTTTTGAAGCCGTAACGCTGTAAAACGGGTAATAACTGTTCAGCTTCTGGTGTCATGGCCATGCAAAAGGCAATGTTCGCATCGGCAGATTTTGCCTCAGGAGCTTCGTGTTCCAGCAGCCAGGCCGTTCGGCGGGCAATCGCTGCGCCAGAATCCACCAGCCGGGTTCCCTCTGGCAGCACCTTTAACAGTTCTTCTTGTAGTAGAGGAAAATGGGTGCAACCCAGAACAACGGTATCTGGCGGCTCTTTCATTCTTAACCACGGGCGCAGGATACGTTTTAGCGCATCCAGAGAGATTTCTTCGCCATGCAACTTCGCTTCAGCCAGCTCAACCATTTCTGCCGAGCCCAGCATCTCTATCTGACATTCATTAGCGAAACGCGCGATTAGCTCGTGGGTATAAGAACGTTTTACCGTACCACGAGTTGCCAGCAATCCGACAATGCCATTAGCTGTCAGCCGTGCCGCTGGCTTAATTGCCGGAACGACACCGACAACCGGGAACGCAAACTTCTCGCGTAATGCAGGAAGTGAGACGGTACTGGCGGTGTTGCAAGCGACCACAGCCAGCGCAAGGGGATAACGCTCTTGCACCGCGGTGACAATTTCCACCACACGCTCAACAATAAACTCTTCGCTTTTTTCGCCATACGGGAAAGCGACGTTATCGAAAGCATAAATGTAATGGAGATCCGGTAAGAGATGCCGGATCTCGTCATAGACCGACAACCCACCGACGCCGGAGTCAAACACCAGCACGGTGGGACGTGGTTCAGAAGGTGTAGCTGCCAGACAAGGTGTATTCCCGTCCTGCAGTTTGGTAGCCATAGACTGTCTCGTAATCTTTGTCGAACAGGTTGGCTATTTTACCACGAACTGTCAGGTGAGAGGTGACCGGATATGCAACCGCAAGATCCCACAAGCTCACACCGCCCATTTTCACAGTTTGATACGGCCAGGAGGAGTAATCCTTATCATAGCGAGAGCCTAAATACTGATAAGTAATACCCCAGTCGAAGTCATACAACTGCCAGTCGAGCTGGTATTTCACCTGCTGTTTAGCACGGCGTAACAACGGCGTGTCGGTAATTGCGTTACGGGCATCAACATAATCGTAACTCACAGTATGCGTCAGTGGTCCGGTATCAAAATTGGCGGTCGCCTCGACACCTTTAATCCGCGCTTTCCCTTCGTTGTAATATTTCAGGATATGGTCGTCATAATCGATTAAGTCACTAACATCGTTACGATATCCGGAAATACGCCAGTTCACTCCTGCTGTTAAGCCTTCAAACGCGCCTTCCCACTGTTTGCTTTTCTCAGGGTCCAGATCCGGATTACCGTAGAAGCCGTACAGTTGTCCAAGATTTGGTGCCTTATAAGATGTCCCGTAGGAAGCAATGAAGCGATAACCTTCGATGAACTCCCATCCGACGCTGGTTTGCCAGGTTCCATGACGACCAAACTGTGAGTTATCGTCGCTGCGTGCTGCGCCTTCAAAGGTAAAATCGCCAACTTGTTGCAGCCCGGTCAGATAGATACCGGTGTTACGTTGATCATATCCATCCTCAACGTAACCTGTACCCGGCGTCGTAGTCTGTTTCTGCCAGTCGACACCCGCACCAATACTACCGTGACCAACGATGACATTGTTTGCCCACTGGACGGTGTATTGCTTCATCTCATCGAGCGTCGCCGACGAATCATAACGACCATAATGCGGATCGTAGTTGTAATCTTTGCTATGGCTATAGCTGGAAATGAGTTGTGATTTAATCAGTTCGCCGTTATAGCGCAGCCCGGCGTCCCAACTTTGACTATAGAGTTTACGGGTATCGACCAATGGTGAACCCGGAGAATAATACGCGTCATAATTGGTCCGATTATCATAGCCATAGCCACGTACAAAGCCGCTCCAGGCATCGGTAAAATTATGTTCCAGCGCACCATAAAGCGTTTTACTTAAGAAACCATCGTTATCAGGCTGCGCTTGCATTCCTGTATTGCCGTAAGCGACAACATCATAACCATGGGTATAAGCATAATCGCCCAACAGAGTTACCCGTGTCTTATCCCCCAGTTGTTGCTGCGTAGAGACATCGTAGTTCTGATAACTATGGCTTCCCCACCCCGCTGAAATTTCCGTTCCAGGTTCATCGCGCGTCGTGATGATATTCACCACCCCGCCTATTGCATCAGAACCATAAACGGCGGAACGCGGCCCACGGATATATTCGACACGCTGAACAAGTGCAATGGGGAATTGACTAAGATCGGCTGAACCACTCACCCCTGCCAGATTCAGGCGTACGCCATCAATTAACACCAACACATGACTGGCATTTGTGCCACGAATAAAAATAGAAGAAAGCTGACCTGAACCGCCATTTTGGGTGATATCCACGCCAGGGAGACGGCGCAGCACATCATTGACCGAGGTTGACTGCCAGCGGTCGATATCCTGACGCGTCACAACAGTAGTTGGCGCAAGCACAGTGCTGCGCGGCTGTTCAAAACGGTTAGCAGTAACAACGAGAGTATCCGGGCTGGTATCCTGTGCCCAAGCAGAAAAGGCTGTGACGGAACACGCCGTCAGCAGCGAAGCTTTTTTAATCATTGTAAAGCATCCACAATAGATGAAGGATGCCGCAGGTTTCATCAATATTACGCGATGATGAGAACCAGATGCGACGTTGGCCGGCAGGTCTTCGGGCTTGGAGGGGTATCTGAAGATACAAAGAGATGATGACTTCCCACCGGATGGCAGTGTCCGCATAACGCAATCATCGCACCTTTCCTTACCGCTGCGCGTCAGCTCCAGATTCGCACTGGATTCCCTATTAACTCACAGGACCGGCAAGTGGATGCTACAGGTTGTAACAAGTTACTGTCCAGACGTAGCTCACAAATAGGAATTCATCAAGATCTGGACATCTGATGAGCAATCCCTACAATCGCCGCGTACTTTAATTTTTCAGGATACATCATGACCCCCGAACACCTTCCAACAGAACAGTATGAAGCGCAGTTAGCCGAAAAAGTGGTACGTTTGCAAAGTATGATGGCACCGTTTTCTGACCTGGTTCCGGAAGTGTTTCGCTCGCCGGTCAGCCATTACCGGATGCGTGCAGAGTTCCGCATCTGGCACGATGGCGATGACCTGTACCACATCATTTTCGATCAACAAACCAAAAGCCGTATCCGCGTGGATAGCTTCCCTGCCGCCAGTGAACTCATCAACCAGTTGATGACGGCGATGATTGCGGGTGTGCGTAATAATCCCGTTCTGCGCCACAAGTTGTTCCAGATTGATTACCTCACCACGCTGAGTAATCAGGCGGTGGTTTCCCTGCTGTACCATAAAAAGCTGGATGACGAATGGCGTCAGCAGGCGGAAGCCCTGCGCGATGCGTTGCGCGCGCAGAATCTGAATGTGCATCTGATTGGTCGGGCAACGAAAACCAAAATCGCGCTGGATCAAGATTACATCGACGAGCGTCTGCCGGTCGCCGGAAAAGAGATGATCTACCGTCAGGTGGAGAACAGTTTCACCCAGCCAAACGCGGCGATGAATATTCAGATGCTGGAATGGGCGCTGGACGTCACCAAAGGCTCAAAAGGCGATTTACTGGAGCTGTACTGCGGCAACGGTAACTTTTCATTAGCACTGGCGCGCAATTTTGATCGGGTATTAGCCACCGAAATCGCCAAGCCGTCGGTTGCTGCTGCGCAATACAACATCGCAGCTAACCATATTGATAACGTACAAATTATTCGTATGGCGGCAGAAGAATTTACTCAGGCGATGAATGGTGTGCGCGAGTTTAACCGCCTGCAAGGGATCGACTTAAAGAGTTATCAGTGCGAAACCATTTTTGTCGACCCACCGCGCAGCGGTCTGGACAGTGAAACCGAGAAAATGGTACAGGCGTATCCGCGTATTCTGTATATCTCCTGCAACCCGGAAACGCTGTGTAAGAATCTGGAAACATTAAGCCAGACGCACAAGGTTGAACGTCTGGCTCTGTTTGATCAGTTCCCCTACACGCACCATATGGAGTGCGGCGTATTACTGACCGCGAAGTAAACCCCATGCCGGATGCGCCAGCATCCGGCATGATACCGATTACTCAGCAACTTCCTGCTTACGGTTACGCATCTTCGCGCCAATCCAGAACACCATAATAACGGACAGCACAGCCGGGAAGAAGTTAGAGCCGATATCCGGATATTCCGCACGGACCACAGTGCTATAAAGCAGAACACCGAGAATAAAACAGGCAGCTGCCAGACCCGGCAAGCCGACCGGCATAGTGCGATTAAGATAACGTTGATGCAGGCAGTAAACCGTCAGCACCAGGGAAATAATCGGGAATACAGAAAATGGCACAATGGAGCTAAACAGCGCTGCGAAAGTACCATTAATCGATAAGCCAGCAACTAACGCCAGCAGCAGCGTACCTCTATCTTGATTTGCTTGTTTCATTACTCGTCCTTCACATTTCCCGGAATAATTGCGGTTTTCTCTTGTTCACGGCGATACCAGTAATAAGCCCCTTTCGAAATCATTCGCAGTTGCAGTACCAGTCGCTCTTCTAATTGCCGACGTTGTTCGACGCCGACATCCAACGCCTCGGCACCCGCACTGAAGACAATCGTCACCATTGCTTCGGCTTGCGCTTCAGTAAACGCGCGCGGCATATGGTTTTCGAGTTCAAGATAGTCCGCAAGTTCCGCAATGAAGTGCTGAATTTCACGCGCAACGGCGGCACGAAACGCGGCGGAGGTGCCGGAGCGTTCCCGCAATAATAACCGGAAGGCGTTAGGATTATTACCGATGAACTCCATAAATGTGGATACCGAGGTACGGATCACACTCCCGCCTTTAGCGATACGCTGACGCGCCTGGCGCATAAGCTGACGCAGCATCAAACCACTCTCGTCAACCATGGTCAGGCCAAGTTCGTCTACGTCGCGGAAATGCCGATAAAAAGAGGTGGGAGCAATGCCCGCTTCACGCGCCACTTCACGTAAACTCAGGCTGGCGAAGCTGCGTTCAGCACTTAATTGGCTAAATGCGGCTTCTACCAGCGAACGTCGGGTTTTTTCTTTTTGCTGCGCTCTTACGCCCATCACGATGTCTGAATCCTTGCCAAAAGTACTGCTGGCACTATACCAGAGAATGAACATACTGGATTGCTCCAGTGTTGTGAATGAACGGTAGCGCAATAAAACACATTTACTGCAACTCTTTGGCCGGTTCTTTTACAAACAATAACGCCAGCATCGACAGCAACGTGCCTCCGCCCAGATACCACGCCGGAGCCGTCAGACTATCCAGTAACACGATGGATTGCGTGGCGAAATATTGCGCAAAACCGCCGAAGATTGCTACACCAATGCTATAAACCAGCGCAAAACCCAATGCCCGAATCCGTTTCGGCAACAGTTCAGAGATCAACAACATCACTGGTACCCCACCAAGCGTGGTAAAGCTGACCATCACGAAAACCACCGTCAGCAACATGCCGGGGCTTGGGTAATTCACCAACAACCAGAATGACGGCCAGCTACAGATCAGCACCATCACACGGGAGATTAAAATCAGCTTTTTACGCCCGACCGAATCACATAGCATCCCCACCAACAGCGCGCCCACAAACGTAATTACCCCCGCCAGTAACATCGCTGCATGAGAATAGTGTTGAGGCATTGCCAGATACTTCGCCGCCCAGGTGCCATAGTAAAAGAGGGAAATATAGGTTGCTACCGTGCTACCGATAGCGAGTAAAACGCCGTTAATGATAGTCGCTTTATGTTGCAGGAGCAGAGAGAACGCGATTTCGCTGGCAGCAGCTTTTTTATTGTGTACAGGTTCAGGTACGTCATTTTCCAGGCTCAGACGCAGCCAGCAACCGATGGGCGCTAAAAGCACACCAATAAAAAATGGCACACGCCAGCCCCATTCAGCCATTACGGTTTCTGAACCTGTGGCGAACGGTAGCCAAGTGCTCAGGCCTAAAGCGACAATACCACCAAAGGTCGTTGCCAGCCCCTGGGTCGCCAGCGACCAACTGCTGTAAAAACCGCGGCGATTTGCCGGAGCTGATTCAACCAGTAAAGACATTGAAGCGCCGACTTCACCTCCTGCCGCAACACCCTGAATTAGACGCGCCAGTACCAACGTCGCCGTTCCCCAATAGCCCGCCGTCGCATATGTCGGCGCGATGCCGATCATCAGCGTACCGAGGCTCATCAGGGCAATGGTGAACACCATCGCGGGTTTACGTCCGAAACGATCGGCCCAGGCCCCGACGATAATTCCACCAAGCGGGCGCATAAAAAAACTCACGCCAAACGTTGCAAATGCCAGTAACAGCGCGACATTGTGATCAGCGCTGGGCGGGAAGAAAAGCGTACTGATATAGACCACAAAAAAGTTGTAAACGCCAAAATCAAAAAATTCGAGCGCATTGCCAAACGCCGAAGCAAAAATCACCCGCTTACCGCTGGGCTTTTTCTTCACAATCACGCTTCCATTTACGATCGCCGTCATTCCATGTTCCTTGCCAGAAAGTGTTGTTGTGTGTTGTTTTATTTATTGCAGCCAGGCTTCTACCAGTGCGCCCCAGTAGCTGCACGCCGAGACCAGACTTGCATCGTTGAAGTCGTAGCCCGGGTTATGCACCATGCAGGAACCTTCCCCGACATCGCCATTACCGAACAGCAAAAAAGCGCCTTTCGGCTGGGCTTCCAGCATGAAAGAGAAATCCTCACTGCCCATCAGGGGCTTGATGCCAAACTCGGCCCGATCTTCACCAAACGTTTTACACGCCACCTGCCAGGCGAAGCGCGCCATCTCCTCGTCATTCACTAATACCGGCGTACCGTTAACATGCGTCACATCAGCCGTAGCGCAAAAGCTGACAGCCTGGGCTTGCGCCAGAGCCGGAATACGGGTCAGAAGAAGTTGTCGGGTATCGCGGCTAAGAGAGCGGACGCTGATTTTCATCTCAGCACTGTCAGGAATGACGTTAGCCGCCTCTCCTGCAACAATGCTGCCAACGGTAATTACCGCCGCTTCCAGCGGATCGACATTGCGCGACACAATGCTTTGTAATGCGGTGGTGATATGTGCCGCGACCAGCACCGGATCGATGGCTTTGTGCGGGATCGCACCGTGTCCGCCACAACCACGAACCGTAATATGGAACTGATCCATTGACGCCATTAGCGCCCCTGGCTGGAAGAAAAACTTGCCAACCGGCAAGCCCGGCATGTTGTGCATCCCGAAAATGACATCGCAGGGGAAGTGGTCAAAAAGACCTTCTTTAACCATAATCTCGCCGCCGTTAATCATCTCTTCTGCGGGCTGGAAGATAAGACGTAACGTGCCGTTAAAACGACGCGTTTCGGCAAGATAACGCGCTGCACCTAGTAATATCGTGGTATGGCCGTCATGCCCGCATGCGTGCATTAAACCGGGATGTTTACTGGCCCAGGGCTTGCCGCTATTTTCATAAATCGGCAACGCATCCATATCCGCCCGCAGGCCAATACTTTTCTCTCCGTCGCCCACTTTTAACGTGGCCACTATCCCCGTCGTCGCCAGTCCTTGCTCTACCTCATAACCCCACTGGCGCAGCTTTTCCGCAACCAGAGCACTGGTTTTAAATTCTTGTAGCCCCAACTCCGGATTTTCGTGGATTTGGTGGCGAATCTCGCGCAACTCTTCCTCAAACCCACGAATGTAGTGTTCGATCATCGACTATTCCTTTATTCACTTATAAACAGGTTAATTAACGGATTTTATTGATGGTATAAATACAAATAACACATCAATATAAAATATTTATATATTTGTTTTATAAGAAGATTTAACAAAGACAATAACAAAAAAGCACGCTTCGGCAAGATAAAACTATCAGCCATAAGAAAAAGCGATTAATAGTGAATTAATAAAATAAGAAGGGGGAAGACAAAGCAAAGGCCGGTCACGATATAGCCAGATAAATGACGGGGATCAATTGGCTTACCCGCGATAAAATGTTACCATTCTGTTGCTTTTATGTATAAGAACAGGTAAGCCCTACCATGCCACATTCCTACGATTACGATGCCATAGTAATAGGTTCCGGCCCCGGCGGCGAAGGCGCTGCAATGGGTCTTGTTAAGCAAGGTGCGCGCGTCGCAGTTATCGAGCGTTATCAAAATGTTGGCGGCGGTTGCACCCACTGGGGAACCATCCCGTCGAAAGCCCTCCGTCACGCCGTCAGCCGCATTATAGAATTCAATCAAAACCCACTTTACAGCGACCATTCCCGACTGCTCCGCTCTTCTTTTGCCGACATCCTTAACCATGCCGATAACGTGATTAATCAACAAACGCGCATGCGTCAGGGATTTTACGAACGTAATCACTGTGAAATATTGCAGGGGAACGCTCGCTTTGTTGACGAGCATACGTTGGCGCTGGACTGCCCGGACGGCACGGTCGAAACGTTAACCGCAGAAAAATTTGTCATAGCCTGCGGCTCACGCCCTTATCATCCAGCAGACGTCGATTTCACCCATCCACGCATTTACGACAGCGACTCAATTCTTAGCATGCACCACGAACCGCGCCATGTACTTATTTACGGTGCTGGAGTGATCGGCTGTGAATATGCGTCGATCTTCCGCGGTATGGATGTAAAAGTAGATCTGATCAATACCCGCGATCGCCTGTTGGCGTTTCTCGATCAAGAGATGTCAGATTCGCTCTCCTATCACTTCTGGAACAGTGGCGTAGTGATTCGTCACAACGAAGAGTACGAGAAGATCGAAGGCTGTGACGACGGTGTGATCATGCATCTGAAGTCGGGCAAAAAACTGAAAGCCGACTGTCTGCTCTATGCCAACGGTCGCACGGGTAATACCGATTCGCTGGCGTTACAGAACATTGGGCTGGAAACTGACAGTCGCGGACAGCTGAAGGTCAACAGCATGTATCAGACCGCGCAGCCGCACGTTTACGCGGTGGGCGACGTGATTGGTTATCCAAGCCTGGCTTCAGCGGCCTATGACCAGGGGCGCATTGCCGCGCAGGCGCTGGTAAAAGGTGAAGCCACCGCGCACTTGATTGAAGATATCCCTACCGGTATTTACACCATCCCAGAAATCAGCTCTGTGGGCAAAACCGAACAGCAGCTGACCGCGATGAAAGTACCGTATGAAGTAGGCCGCGCCCAGTTTAAACATCTGGCACGTGCACAAATCGTTGGCATGAACGTGGGTACGCTGAAAATTTTGTTCCATCGGGAAACGAAAGAGATTCTGGGGATCCATTGCTTTGGTGAGCGCGCTGCCGAAATTATTCATATCGGTCAGGCGATTATGGAACAGAAAGGTGGCGGCAACACTATTGAGTACTTCGTCAACACCACCTTTAACTACCCGACCATGGCGGAAGCCTATCGGGTAGCGGCATTAAACGGCTTAAACCGCCTGTTTTAACGCTTTATCGAAATGGCCATCCATTTTTGCGCGGATGGCCTCTGCCAGCTGCTCATAGCGGCTGCGCAGCGGTGAGCCTGGACGATAAACCAGACCAATGGTACGGCGTGGTTCCGGTTTAATGCACGGCAGATAAACGACGCCATCGCGTTTGCGTTCTGGCGGTACAGCCAGCGCAGGCAATAAAGTGATCCCGCTACCTGCGGCCACCATGTTGCGCAGCGTCTCCAGACTGGTCGCGCGGAAGTGTGTATCTTCATCCGCTCCAGCTTCAAAGCAGAAGCCCATTGCCTGATCGCGCAGACAGTGACCATCTTCCAGCATCAGCAGTTTTTCCCCTGCCAGATCGGCCATCGGCACGCATTCGCGATTAGACCACGGGTGATCTTCATAGACTGCCAACAACATGGGTTCATCAAACAACGGTACTTCAATGAATGCTTCGCTCTCTTTCACCAGCGCGAGGATCACGCAGTCGAGTTTGCCACTGTCCAGTTGCGCCAGTAACTGATGGGTCTGCGCTTCATGCAGATACATTTCCAGCTTCGGAAAGGTCTGGTGCAGCATCGGGATAATATGCGGCAACAGGTAAGGCCCAACCGTGGGAATCAAACCAATATGCAGCGGCCCGGACATCGTCTCCCCCTGCTGGCTTGCCATCTCTTTAAGGACTTTCACCTCGCGCAGCACGGTACGCGCCTGATCCACCAGTAGCATTCCCGCCTGGGTGAATAACACTTTACGGCTGGTCCGCTCCAGCAACATCACGCCCAGCTCATCTTCCAGCTTACGAATTTGCCCGCTAAGCGTCGGCTGGCTAACGTGGCAGGAATCTGCCGCACGCCGAAAATGGCGGTGCTCGGCCAGTGCCACCAGGTACTCAAGATCACGAATATTCATTATCCATCCTCCATTGCCACGATAGTTCATGGCGATAGGTAGCATAGCAACGAACGATTATCCCTATCAAGCATTGTGACTGATAATTGCTCACAGAAACGGAGCGGCACCTCTTTTAACCCTTGAAGTCACTGCCCGTTTCGAGAGTTTCTCAACTCGAATAACTAAAGCCAACGTGAACTTTTGCGGATCTCCAGGATCCGCTTTTTTTTGCCATAAAAAAGCCCGGCGATAAGCCAGGCTCAAATTTGTATATATAAATGTTCTTACCCCAACCGCGCTCTTGCAAAAGCAATCGCCTGCGCCACCTGCTGTGGTGAGACGCCGCCTTTTGCCGCACGCTTGTCGAGACACGATTGCAGCGACAGAATCGGATAGACATCTTCGCCAATCACCTGGCTGAATTTCTGCAACTCACTGAGCGGCAGCTCTTCCAGCGGTTTGCCCTGACGAATGGCTTCCACCACTGCTTCACCCACGATATGGTGCGCCTCGCGGAACGGTACGCCTTTCGCCACCAGGTAATCCGCCAGTTCAGTGGCGTTCGCGTAACCTTGCTGCGCCGCTTCCTGGCAACGCGGACGTTTCACCTGAATGCCGTCCAGCACCAGCGCCGCCATATGCAGGCAGTCCAGCCAGGTATCGAGCGCGTCGAACAGACCTTCTTTGTCTTCCTGCATATCTTTGTTGTAAGCCAGCGGCAGACCTTTCAGCGTCATCATCATGCCAGTTAACGCGCCCTGCACCCGCCCACATTTACCGCGAATCAGCTCCAGCGCATCCGGATTTTTCTTCTGCGGCATTAATGATGAACCAGAAGTCACGCGGTCAGAAAGCTCGACAAACCCCGCTTCGCCGGTGTTAAAGAAAATCAGATCTTCAGCAAAACGCGACAGATGCACCATGCCGATAGCGGCAGCAGAAAGCAGTTCCAGCACATGATCACGGTCAGAAACGCTGTCGAGACTGTTACGTGTCGCCGAAGCAAAACCCAGCCAGCCGGCTAACTGTTCACGGTCGATTTCATAGGCCGTTCCCGCCAGTGCGCCACAGCCTAACGGGCTGACATCCAGACGCTTAAGCGCGTCCTGCAAACGGCTTTCATCACGCGCCAGCATCTCAACATACGCCAGGCACCAGTGAGCGAACGTCACCGGCTGGGCGCGTTGCAGGTGAGTGTAACCTGGCATCACCGCGTCCTGATTGTTTTGTGCGGTTTCCACCAACGCCGATTGCAGCTGACGGTTAGCCGTCAGCAACTCGCTAACGGTATCTTTGCACCACAGTTTCAGGTCAGTCGCTACCTGATCATTACGGCTACGCCCGGTATGCAGTTTTTTGCCTAACTGACCCACTTTGTCGATCAGTTTGCCTTCCACCCAGCTATGGATATCTTCGGCGTCGCTTTCGAGGATTTGTTGTGGCCTGGCGCGAACATCTTCCAGCAGCACGTTCAGCGCCTCTTCCAGTTGCGCCTGTTCTTCTGCGGTTAACACGCCTACCGTTACCAGGGCTTTGGACCAGGCCACAGAGCCAACAATATCCTGCTCCGCCAGACGGTAATCAAAACGCAGTGAGTCGTTGAATTGTTTGAACCGCTGATCTGCTGCCTGGGTAAAACGCCCGCCCCAAAGTGCCATAACTCTGTTTCCTTATGTTGAAATTCAATGCCGGAAAGCGACGTCTCCGGCCAACAAAACTTAAGCTAAAATCCGCGTACCCATCGGCATACCGTTAAACAGTGCCGGAAGCTGTTCCGCATGACGCCAGGAAGCGATATCTACCGGACGGCCCAGCGTGCGCGCAGCATCCAGCGCCGCGTTCACTTTTACAATCATGCCGTCGGTAATAATGCCCTGCTCAATCAGTTGTTCCGCTTTCGCGGCGGTCATTTCGGCAATACGTTGCCCTTTACCGTCGAGAATGCCGCTGACGTCGGAGAGCAAAATCAGATCTGCGCCCAGCGTTGCCGCCAGCGCCGTCGCCGCCTGGTCGGCATTGACGTTCATCAGTTGTCCTTCGTCCGTTACGCCAATGGAGCTGACCACCGGCAGATAACCGTTTTCCAGCAAGGTGTTGATAAGCTTAGGCGAACCTGGCTGCGCCAGTCCAACATGGCCTAACTCTTCATCGAGCTGGGTCACTTTTACGCTGTCGCCATCACCAAGAAACAAACCTACGGCCGCAATCTGATGTTTCTTCGCCCATGCCAGCAGGGTTTTATTTGCCGTTCCCGCCAGCGCTCCGGTGATAATGTCTATCTGATCCGCAGGCGTCACCCGCAGGCCGTTTTTCTTTTTCACCGGCAGATTCAGCCCTTTCATCAGCTCATCCACCACGCAGCCGCCGCCGTGGACAATAACCAGCGGACGCTGATGTGACTCACGATATTTCACCAGTGCGCTGAACAGCCGTTCCAGCGCCTCTTCGCTATCCAGCAGTACGCCGCCCAGCTTGATAATTAATGGATTCATCATTGCACCCTTAAATAAGAGACTGCGTTTGGGCATAGCCGAAACGAATATTGGCACACTGGATTGCCTGTGCCGCCGCGCCTTTCAGTAAGTTATCTTCGGTCGCCACAATAATCAGATGCTCGCCCTGAACGGCAAATCCGATATCGCAAAACGGCAGCCCGACGACATTTTTTAGTGCCGGAACGCCTTTGTCATACAGACGCACCAACGGTTTATGCGCATACGCCTGCTGTAATGTCTGCGCCACTTGCGCCTGACTCACGCCCGGTTTCAGGCGGCAGGTAATGGTTTCGAGAATACCGCGCGGGAAATTGCCCAGATGCGGGGTGAAGATGACGTCAGCACCGAGATGCGTAGCGATCTCCGGCTGGTGGCGATGGGTAAAGATGCCATACGGTTGCAGGCTCACTTCACAAAAGCTATTTGAAATCGCTGCCTTACGCCCTGCTCCGCTCACGCCGCTGGTGGCGTTAATCACCGGCCACTGACTGAGGTCGAGAAGATCGGCATCAATCAACGGTTTCAGCGCCAGCTGTGCCGCCGTCGGATAACAGCCCGGCACCGCAATCAAGTTCGCTTCTTTTAATTTATTGCCACACCACTCCGCCAGGCCATAGACCGCCTGCTCAAGCAATGCCGGGTATTGATGGATAAAGCCGTAATATTTTTCATAGAAGGCGGCGTCGTTAACGCGAAATGCGCCGGAAAGGTCGAACACCACACAGCCCGCTTCAAGAAATTGCGGCGCTAAATCGTGGCTAACTTCATGGGCGGTAGCGAGAAACACCACATCCACCCCTGGGCTAAACTCGCTGATATCCGACATCGGCTGCAACGGCAGATCAACGATGCCTTTGAGCTGCGGATGCAAATCGGAGATTAACTTTCCCGCATCATTGCTTTGCGCTGAGACAGTCAAAGCGGTTATGTTCATATGCGGATGGCGATTTACATAGGTCACTAGCTCTGCGCCAGCGTAACCACTGGCACCCACAATCAGCGTATTCAACATCGGGGCTATTCACCTTCTTATGTCTGTTTGCCTGGCTAAACGTAAAACATTCACCTTACGGCTGGTGGGTTTTATTACGCTCAACGTTAGTGTATTTTTATTCATAAATACTGCATGAATATTGATACTATCATGACCGGAGGTGTGTCAACAATGAAAAACAAATTACCGCCATTTATCGAGATTTACCGCGCTCTGATTGCCACACCTTCAATAAGCGCCACGGAAGAGGCACTCGATCAAAGTAATGCAGATTTAATCACTCTGCTGGCGGACTGGTTTAAAGATTTAGGCTTCAATGTGGAAGTGCAGCCTGTGCCAGGAACTCGCAACAAATTTAATATGCTGGCAAGTTGTGGACACGGCGCTGGCGGCTTGTTGCTGGCGGGGCATACCGATACGGTGCCGTTTGATGACGGTCGCTGGACGCGCGATCCGTTTACGCTGACGGAGCATGACGGCAAGCTTTACGGCTTAGGCACCGCCGACATGAAAGGCTTCTTTGCGTTTATCCTCGATGCGCTACGCGATGTCGACGTCACTAAACTGAAAAAACCGCTCTACATTCTGGCGACTGCCGATGAAGAAACCAGTATGGCAGGAGCGCGTTATTTTGCCGAAACCACCTCCCTGCGACCGGATTGCGCCATCATTGGCGAACCAACGTCGCTGCAACCGGTACGCGCGCATAAAGGCCACATCTCAAATGCCATTCGAATTATGGGTCAGTCGGGCCACTCCAGCGATCCGTCGCGCGGGGTTAACGCTATTGAACTGATGCACGACGCCATCGGCCATATTTTGCAATTGCGCGATAATCTTAAAGAACGTTATCACTATGAAGCGTTTACCGTGCCGTATCCCACGCTCAACCTCGGGCATATTCATGGCGGCGACGCCTCTAACCGAATTTGCGCCTGCTGTGAGTTGCATATGGATATTCGCCCGCTGCCGGGCATGACGCTCAACGAACTTAATGGTTTGCTCAACGACGCGCTGGCTCCGGTGAGCGAACGCTGGCCGGGCCGTCTGACGGTCGAAGAGTTGCACCCACCGATCCCAGGCTATGAATGCCCGCCAAATCATCAACTGGTTGAAGTGGTTGAGAAATTGCTCGGTGCAAAGACCGAAGTGGTGAACTACTGTACTGAAGCACCGTTTATTCAGACGCTATGCCCGACGCTGGTGCTAGGCCCGGGCTCAATCAATCAAGCCCATCAGCCTGATGAATATCTGGAGACGCGATTTATTAAACCCACCCGTGAGTTGATTACCCAGGTAATTCACCATTTTTGCTGGCATTAAAACGTAGACCGGATAAGGCGCTCGCGCCGCATCCTGCACCGTTACCAAACTCCGGTGCCACAATAATGTCGGATGCGATGCTTGCGCATCTTATCCGACCTACAGTGACTCAAACGATGCCCAACCGTAGACCGGATAAGGCGCTCGCGCCGCATCCTGCACCGTTACCAAACTCCGGTGCCACAAATAATGTCGGATACGATGCTTGCGCATCTTATCCGACCTACACCTTTGGTGTTATGTATGGCGATTTTTTAACATTCCCATAAGTTACGCTTATTTAAAACGTTGTGAATTTAATGGCGTAAATTCCTGCTATTTATTCGTTTGCTGAAGCGATTTCGCAGCATTTGACGTCACCGCTTTTACGTGGCTTTATAAAAGACGACGAAAAGCAAAGCCCGAGCATATTCGCGCCAATGCGACGTGAAGGATACAGGGCTATCAAACGATAAGATGGGTGTCTGGGGTCATATGAACGAACAATATTCCGCATTGCGTAGTAATGTCAGTATGCTCGGCAAAGTGCTGGGAGAAACCATCAAGGATGCGTTGGGAGAACACATTCTTGAACGCGTAGAAACTATCCGTAAGTTGTCCAAATCTTCACGCGCTGGCAATGATGCTAACCGCCAGGAGTTACTCACCACTTTACAAAATTTGTCGAACGACGAGCTGCTGCCCGTTGCGCGTGCGTTTAGTCAGTTCCTGAATCTGGCCAACACTGCCGAGCAATACCACAGCATTTCGCCGAAAGGCGAGGCTGCCAGCAATCCGGAAGTGATCGCCCGCACCCTGCGTAAACTGAAAAACCAGCCGGAACTGAGCGAAGACACCATCAAAAAAGCGGTGGAATCTCTGTCGCTGGAACTGGTCCTCACGGCTCATCCAACCGAAATTACCCGTCGTACACTGATCCACAAAATGGTGGAAGTGAACGCCTGCTTAAAGCAGCTCGATAACAAAGATATCGCCGACTACGAACACCACCAGCTGATGCGCCGCCTGCGCCAGTTGATCGCTCAGTCCTGGCATACTGATGAAATCCGTAAGCTGCGCCCAACTCCGGTTGATGAAGCGAAATGGGGCTTTGCCGTGGTGGAAAACAGCCTGTGGCAAGGCGTACCAAATTACCTGCGCGAACTGAACGAACAACTGGAAGAGAACCTCGGCTATAAGCTGCCGGTCGAATTTGTTCCGGTACGCTTTACCTCGTGGATGGGCGGCGACCGCGACGGCAACCCTAATGTAACCGCCGATATCACCCGCCGTGTCCTGCTGCTCAGCCGCTGGAAAGCCACCGACCTGTTCCTGAAAGATATTCAGGTTCTGGTTTCTGAACTGTCGATGGTTGAGGCTACCCCAGAACTGCTGGCGCTGGTTGGCGAAGAAGGTGCCGCAGAACCGTATCGCTATCTGATGAAAAACCTGCGTTCTCGCCTGATGGCGACACAGGCCTGGCTGGAGGCGCGTCTGAAAGGCGAAGAGCTGCCGAAGCCGGAAGGTCTGCTGACGCAGAATGAAGAACTGTGGGAACCGCTCTACGCTTGCTACCAGTCACTTCAGGCGTGTGGCATGGGTATTATCGCCAACGGCGATCTGCTCGACACCCTGCGCCGCGTGAAATGTTTCGGCGTACCGCTGGTGCGTATTGATATTCGCCAGGAGAGCACTCGTCATACCGAAGCATTGGGCGAGCTGACCCGCTATCTCGGCATTGGCGATTACGAAAGCTGGTCAGAGGCCGACAAGCAGGCATTCCTGATCCGCGAACTGAACTCCAAACGTCCGCTTCTGCCGCGCAACTGGCAACCAAGCGCCGAAACACGCGAAGTGCTTGATACCTGTCAAGTGATTGCCGAAGCGCCGCAAGGCTCTATTGCCGCCTACGTGATCTCGATGGCGAAAACGCCGTCCGACGTACTGGCCGTCCACCTGCTGCTGAAAGAAGCGGGTATTGGATTTGCGATGCCGGTCGCACCGCTGTTTGAAACTCTCGATGACCTGAACAACGCCAACGATGTCATGACCCAACTGCTGAATATCGACTGGTATCGCGGTCTGATTCAGGGCAAACAGATGGTGATGATTGGCTATTCCGACTCAGCAAAAGATGCGGGCGTGATGGCGGCCTCCTGGGCGCAATATCAGGCACAGGACGCGTTAATCAAAACCTGCGAAAAAGCGGGCATTGAACTGACACTGTTCCACGGTCGCGGCGGTTCCATTGGTCGCGGCGGCGCACCAGCCCATGCGGCGCTGCTGTCGCAACCGCCGGGAAGCCTGAAAGGCGGCCTGCGCGTAACCGAGCAGGGCGAGATGATCCGCTTTAAATACGGTCTGCCAGAAATCACCGTTAGCAGCTTGTCGCTGTACACCGGGGCGATTCTGGAAGCCAACCTGCTGCCACCGCCTGAGCCGAAAGAGAGCTGGCGTCGCATTATGGATGAACTGTCAGTCATCTCCTGCGATCTCTACCGTGGCTACGTGCGTGAAAACAAAGACTTTGTCCCTTACTTCCGCTCCGCTACGCCAGAACAGGAACTGGGCAAACTGCCGTTAGGTTCACGCCCGGCGAAACGTCGTCCAACCGGCGGCGTCGAGTCTCTGCGCGCCATTCCGTGGATTTTTGCCTGGACACAAAACCGCCTGATGCTCCCCGCCTGGCTGGGTGCAGGTACGGCGCTGCAAAAAGTGGTCGAAGATGGCAAGCAGAGCGAACTGGAAGCCATGTGCCGCGACTGGCCGTTCTTCTCAACGCGTCTCGGCATGCTGGAGATGGTCTTCGCCAAAGCAGACCTGTGGCTGGCGGAATACTATGACCAACGCCTGGTCGACAAAGCACTGTGGCCGTTAGGTAAAGAGTTACGCAATCTGCAAGAAGAAGACATCAAAGTGGTGCTGGCGATTGCCAACGACTCCCATCTGATGGCCGATCTACCGTGGATTGCCGAGTCTATTCAGCTACGAAATATATACACTGACCCGCTGAACGTACTGCAGGCAGAGTTGCTGCATCGTTCGCGCCTGGCAGAAAAAGAAGGACAGGAGCCGGATCCCCGCGTCGAACAAGCGTTGATGGTCACTATTGCCGGAATTGCGGCAGGTATGCGTAATACTGGCTAACCCCCCTCCTCTATCAACCCTCGTGCAATAGCGCGAGGGTTTTCTGAAATACTTCTGTTCTAACACCTTCGTTTTCAATATATTTCTGTCTGCATTTCACCCAGATTCTGGATATCCCTTCAGATATCCTTAAGGTTTTGTCCTTACATTCGGCGCTATTATCCAAAACGGGTTCTTACTATGCATTCCACTGAAGTCCAGACTAAACCCATTTTTAGCTGGAAAGCCCTGGGTTGGGCACTGCTCTACTTTTGGTTTTTCTCTACCCTGTTACAGGCCATTATTTACATCAGCGGCTACAGCGGCACCAACGGCATTCGCGACTCGCTGCTGTTCAGTTCGCTGTGGTTGATCCCGGTATTCCTCTTTCCGAAGCGGATTAAGATTATCGCAGCAGTAATCGGCGTAATGCTGTGGGCGGCGTCTCTGGCAGCGTTGTGCTACTACGTCATCTACGGTCAGGAGTTCTCGCAGAGCGTTCTGTTTGTGATGTTTGAAACCAACACCAACGAAGCCAGCGAGTATTTAAGCCAGTATTTCAGCCTGAAGATTGTGCTTATCGCGCTGGCCTATACGGCGGTGGCAATTTTGCTGTGGACGCGCCTGCGCCCGGTCTATATTCCAAAGCCGTGGCGTTATATCGTCTCTTTTGCCCTGCTTTATGGTTTGATTCTGCACCCTATCGCCATGAACACGTTTATCAAACACAAGCCGTTTGAGAAAACGTTGGATAATCTGGCATCACGCATGGAACCTGCCGCGCCGTGGCAATTTCTGACCGGTTATTATCAGTATCGTCAACAACTTAACTCACTGACGAAGCTGCTGAATGAAAATAACGCGTTACCGCCACTGGCTAATTTCAAAGACGAATCGGGTAACGAACCGCGCACCTTAGTGCTGGTGATTGGCGAATCGACCCAGCGTGGACGCATGAGCCTGTACGGCTATCCGCGTGAAACCACGCCGGAACTGGATGCGCTGCATAAAACCGATCCGAACCTGACCGTGTTCAATAACGTAGTTACGTCTCGTCCGTACACCATTGAAATCCTGCAACAGGCGCTGACCTTTGCCAACGAAAAGAACCCGGACCTGTATCTGACACAGCCGTCACTGATGAACATGATGAAACAGGCAGGTTATAAAACCTTCTGGATAACCAACCAGCAGACGATGACTGCCCGCAACACCATGCTGACGGTATTTTCGCGCCAGACCGACAAGCAGTACTACATGAACCAGCAACGTACGCAGAGTGCGCGTGAATACGACACCAACGTGCTGAAGCCGTTCCAGGAAGTGCTGAAGGACCCTGCGCCGAAGAAACTGATCATCGTTCATCTGCTGGGTACGCATATCAAATACAAATACCGTTACCCGGAAAATCAGGGCAAGTTTGATGGCAATACCGATCATGTTCCGCCGGGATTAAGCGCAGAAGAGCTGGAGTCATATAACGATTATGACAACGCTAACCTGTATAACGATCATGTGGTTGCCAGCCTGATTAAAGACTTTAAAGCAGCAGACCCGAACGGTTTCCTGGTTTACTTCTCTGACCACGGTGAAGAGGTTTACGACACGCCGCCACACAAAACTCAGGGGCGTAACGAAGATAACCCGACGCGCCATATGTACACCATTCCGTTCCTGCTGTGGACGTCAGAAAAATGGCAAGCGACTCATCCGCGTGATTTCTCGCAGGATGTTGATCGTAAATACAGCCTGGCGGAACTGATCCACACCTGGTCGGATTTGGCAGGTTTATCTTACGACGGTTACGATCCAACCCGTTCGGTGGTGAATCCGCAGTTCAAAGAAACTACCCGCTGGATTGGTAACCCGTATAAGAAAAATGCGCTGATCGATTACGACACTCTGCCGTATGGCGATCAGGTGGGTAATCAGTAATTATCAGCCAGATGCTATTTGCCGGATAAGGCGTTCACGCCGCATCCGGCAATACAAGGCGACTGAAACTGCCACAATGTTTACATCGAACTCCCATCAGGCCACACTTTTCAGGTGGCCTTTTTTTATAATGCCAGTTACTGTTTTCCCGTCTACATACCTAAGGGAATAACATGTATCACGACGTCAGCTATCTGCTCTCCCGCCTGATAAACGGCCCGCTGTCGCTGCGCCAGATTTACTTTGCCAGCAGCAACGGTCCGGTGCCCGATCTTGCGTATCAGGTCGATTTTCCACGGCTGGAAATTGTGCTGGAAGGTGAGTTTGTTGATACCGGCGCTGGAGCAACGTTAGTTCCCGGCGATGTGCTGTACGTTCCCGCTGGCGGCTGGAATTTCCCACAATGGAAAACACCCGCGACCACCTTTAGTGTGCTGTTTGGCAAACAGCAACTCGGCTTCAGCGTCGTGCAATGGGATGGCAAACAGTATCAAAATCTGGCGAAGCAGCACGTCGCCCGACGCGGCCCGCGCATTGGTTCTTTTCTGCTACAAACGCTCAATGAAATGCAAATGCAGCCACAGGAGCAGCAAACGGCAAGGCTTATCGTCGCCAGCCTGCTTAGCCACTGCCGCGATTTGCTTGGCAGCCAAATCCAGACCGCCTCACGCAGCCAGGCTCTATTCGAAGCTATTCGTGATTATATCGACGAACGCTATGCCTCCGCGCTTACCCGCGAATCTGTCGCACAGGCATTCTATATTTCGCCAAATTACCTCTCGCATCTGTTTCAAAAAACGGGGGCCATTGGTTTTAACGAATACCTGAATCACACGCGACTGGAGCACGCTAAAACGTTATTGAAAGGGTATGACCTGAAGGTAAAAGAAGTGGCGCACGCCTGCGGCTTTGTCGACAGCAACTACTTCTGCCGTCTGTTTCGTAAAAATACCGAACGCTCGCCGTCGGAATATCGTCGGCAGTACCACAGCCAACTGACAGAAAAACCAACTACTCCAGAATAAGATGGGTTTGCTGCGGCGCAGAAAGCACTTTGCGCACCGCGCTCATCACTCGCTGCGGCTCACGCAGGAACGCGTAGATACTGCATTGCACGTAGCGACAATGTTCAAATCGCTCGGCACCGGAAAGCTCAATATCCGTAATCAACAGCGCGACATCCGCCCGGCGGATATCCTCGTCCGCTAAACGATTCTCCGTTCCCAGCGCGCCCTGGGTTTCAATGCTGACGCCCCACTTCTCTATCTGACATAATTTTTCCAGCCGTTCCGCCGCCATATAAGTATGCGCCACGCCGCTCACGCAGGCGGTTACTGCCACCAGGTATGCCATTTTAACCTCCCACGGTAACCTGAAATCCGGCCCGTTCTGCCATTTCGCGCATTGTTGCCACATCGACTGACGACGGCGCAGAAACCTCTTTCATCGACCATGTTTTCCCCAGCAGGCGGTATTTCGGCTCGCCGTACTGATGAAACGGTAACAGATGAATTTGCCTGATATTCAGCGGGATCAGCACGTCCAGCGCCTGCTGCATATTCTCCCGGCTGAGTGTGAAACCGGGGATCAGCGGCAAACGCGGGATCACGTTGACACCCTCACTCACCAGCAAACGCAGGTTCTCCAGTACGCGTGGCAGGTTCATCTTCACCACATCCCGCGCCTGAGTCGCGTCCATAATTTTTAAATCGAACAACACTTCATCGCACAATGCCGCCAGCGGTAGCAGCTTGCTGGCTGGCGCGTCTCCGGCAGTTTCGATGGCGCATGACACGCCCCACAGCTGCAGTCGTTGCAAAAAACGGGTAGCAAATTCCGCCTGCATCAACACTTCGCCACCAGAAAGCGTGACGCCGCCACCGGACGTGCGAAAGAAAATGTCATCTTTCATCACTTCCCGTTCCAGAGCGTCAAGGCTGATATCGCGACCAATCCGTTCAAACGCCCCGGAGGGGCATTCATCCGCATCGCGCAAACATTTCGCGCAGTGCAGACATTTCGCCTCTCTGCGCACCGTCTGGATTTTGCCGGAGATCGACTCCGGATTAGCACACCACGGGCAAAGATGCGGACAGCCTTTAAAAAAGACCACCGTGCGAATGCCCTCACCGTCATTCAGCGAATAACGCTGAATGTTGAAAATGCGCGCCACATCATCGCGGCGCGTTTCCACAACGTTACAGCTGATGCGCTGTCCGGCGGATGATGTCATCCTGGATCTCCTTCGACAGTTCGACAAAGAAGGCGCTGTATCCGGCAACGCGTACCACCAGCCCCGCATAGTCCTGCGGGCGTAATTGGGCTTCACGTAACGTGTCGGCATTCACCACGTTAAACTGAACATGCTGCAACTTAAGCTGGGTAAATGCCCGTAAGAAGTCGGCCAGTTTGCGTAATCCCGCTTCACCTTCCAGGGTCGCCGGAGTGAATTTCACGTTCAGCAACGTCCCGTTAGAAAGCAGCGTGTTATCGAGCTTGCTGACTGACTTCAGTACCGCCGTTGGTCCTTGCCCATCCTGGCCCAGCATGGGTGACAAGCCGCCGTCTGCCAGTTGTTCTCCGGCAAAACGACCGTCTGGCGTCGCACCAACCACCGATCCCAACGGGACATGAGCAGAAACGGTATACGATCCCGGCGTGAAGTAACCACCACGCGGGTTCTGGTATTTTTCCACTTCTTTGCAGTAATGGCGCAACAGCTCGGCGCTGATGTTATCCACCTCGTCGATATCGTTACCGTATTTCTCGAAGCGATTAATTAAGCGAGCGCGGACTTTTTCGCCTTCTGCCGTTGCGAAGTTCGCTTTTAATACCGACAACAATTCGTCAAAACTTAAACGCTGTTGATCAAAAACCATCCCTTTCAACGCATGGAGAGAGTCACTCAGGTTGGCGATACCGATCCCCTGTACACCAGAGAAGTTATAACGCGCGCCGCCGTCAGTAATATCACGACCTTTTTCCAGACAATCGCTGATAAACGATGAGAGCAGCGGTACAGGTGCCCAGTCGCGATGGCCGATATCGCAAATATTGCTGCCCTCAACCATCAGGGTGATGTAGTGGCTGATCTTGGCGCGGATCTGTTCCAGCAAACCATCATAGCTCAGCGCGGCATTGCCTTCATTCTCATGCAGGCAGATTTCCATCACTTTCAGCAGGTTAAACATCGCGATGTCGTGCAGACCGTAGGTTCTGCCAGGAATAGATAATTCCACGCAGCCCACCACTGAATAATCGCGCGCATCTTCCAGCGAAACGCCACGGTTGAGGAACGCAGGCACCACCACTTCATCGTTGAAGATTTGTGGAATACCCGTGCCGAGGCGAATGGTTTCTGCGGTTTTCATCAGGAACGGCGTGTCGATCAAGGCGTTAGTGCGCACGCCCAGGTTCGGTTGCGGTAATTGCACGCTTTGATAGGCATCGAGGCAAAGGAACGAAAGTACGTTCACTGCGCTACGTCCGTTCTCGGTTAACCCGCCGAGCAGTGCGGTATACCCGGTTGGGAAACCTGCGAAATAACGCGCGCTGCTGGTAGAACGTAACAGTACGATGTCGTTGCATTTCACCCATAAAGATTCGAGCAGTTCTTTCAGAAACGCCGGATCTTCGCCCTGGGTTAATGATGTCTGATAGAACGGCAACATATACTGGTCGAAGCGCCCCAGCGACAGCGAACTGGCGTTGGATTCGTATTGCAGAATGATGTTCATGTACCAGAATAACTGGCACGCCTGCCAGAACGTCTGCGGCTTATGTTCGGCGTTATGGCGAGAGATCTCCGCAATAGTCAGCAGTTCTTCGCGACGCTGGGCATCTGTGCAGTTTGCCGCCATCGTTTCCGCCAGTTCGGCGTAACGCAAAATGTGTTTCTGCGAGGCTTCGAGCAGTAACAGCGCTGCCTGATAAAAGTGATTCTCAGGCTGTTGTTGACAATGTTGCTGCATCTGCGCCACCAGCTCACCCAGCCCGTGATTCAGCAGGCGCGGGTAATCAATAATAATGTGTCCCTGGCCTTTATCCGTCTGGTTGATGCTAAAAATCTGCGTGCTGGTCGCGGCTTTTACTTCATCCGTCATCTGCCCGTTGATGAAATCTTTCATCGAACGTTTTTCCCAGTACGGGAACAACTCTTCGCGGTAGATACGTTTATCTTCTTCGCTAATGGCGAAGCGGTCTTGCGGTCGCGTCGGGAACTGATCCAGCTCTTTCAGCAGCCAGTAAGGGTCCATTTCCGGCGACATAATCCCGGCGCGCGGTTTTACGGTGCGGTTACCGGCAATCAGTTCTTCATCACGAATCGAAATTTCAACATGTTCAAGGATATACGCTGTTGCTCTCGCCCGACGCAATATCACCGGCTCGCCTTCAGTTTGCCGATGACTGGCAGTGTAAAGCAGCGCACGCTCCAGCGAGATTTCACGGGTATTGGAAAACAATGCAGTTTTAAGGCGAGAGATACGATTCGTCATGAGGAACTCCTGTAGGGAAAAACAAGCCCGCCGTTTCAGGCGGGCTAAAAACTCAAGCAGTCTGTGCCAGATGGGCTTCGATTTTGTTCATGATGGCGTCAGCACGTTTTACCGCATCGCTGATGTTGACGCGCACGATGGTCTTGCCAGCAAAACGCTCTTCAAACTTGATGCCGATATCTTTGGTCAGAATCACCATATCGGCGCTCGCCACGTCTTCCGCAGTCAGTTCGTTTTCCAGACCAATCGCCCCCTGGGTTTCTACTTTCACTTCCCAGCCTTTCGCTTTCGCGGCACTTTCCAGCGCCTCTGCCGCCATATAGGTATGGGCAACACCTGAAGGACATGCGGTTACTGCAATAATTTTCGTCATGGCTCGTTCCTCAATTAATTAATTTCAAAATCCAGATCCAGGTCGTCTTCCTTCTCATCAGTCGAAGATCCATTTTTACGCGCCAGACTTTTCAGCACGTTAACGCAGATAGCCGTTGCTACAGCCCCAACAGCCACTGCCGCGATGTAACCCAACTTGCCTTCAACCACCGGCAGCACAATCAGACCACCCCAGCCTGCATAGCACTGCGCACCTACCATTGCTGCGGTCACCGTGCCACAGACAGTCCCTACCATAATGGAAGGAATGACACGCAACGGATCGGCGGCAGCGAAAGGAATCGCCCCTTCGGTGACGCCAACACAGCCCATTACCAGCGCCGCTTTACCGGTTTCGCGCTCTTCCGCGGAGAAATTTTTACGACCAATCAGCGTTGCCAGCCCCATGCCCAGCGGCGGAACACAGATCCCCACGGCAGCAATTGCCACCACGGTATAAACACCCTGAGCAACGCAAATCAGCATGAACGCATAGGCCACTTTGTTAACCGGGCCGCCCATATCGAACGCCAGCATCAGCCCCATAATCACCGCCAGCATCACCACGCTGCCTTGCTGCATACCCTGAAGCCACTGAGTCAGGCTGTTAGTCAACGCGCCTACCGGCTCGCCCAGCCCCCACATCATGACGCCAGCGGTAATTAAGGTACCGACGATCGGAATAATGAAGATAGGCATCACCGAGCGCAGAACTTTATGCACCGGGATTTTCTTCAGGTAATGCACCACAATGCCGCCGATGATCCCGGCGATCAGCGCACCAAAGAAGCCCGCACCAAAGCTGTTACCAACCCAGGCACCGATAGCACACGGGGCCAGCGCAGAACGTTCTGCAATGGAATAACCGATGTAAGCGGCGAGGAAAGGCACCATCAGCGTCAAACCTGCAACGCCGATATCAAACAGTTTTTTCAGATTCGGATCGGCTACGGCATCCGGCACTGCGCCTTTGCCATACAACATGACGGAAACCGCCAGCAAAATACCGCCCGCTACCACAAAGGGAATCATGTGTGAAACGCCCGTCATTAAGTGCTGACGAGTGTTTTTCAGGATCTGTACCAACTCATTCATAAGTCGCTCCCAGGCTTACCCAAGCCTATGTCCATATTTTTTGATGGGAGAAACAATAGGCAATCGCAAGCAGGTCAAACAGTGGATAAAAAGGCCATTTACTGGACTTTTGTAATGTCAGTACAAAAATGCGATCCGCCTCATAACTTGCGTTAACTCGGAATCATGCCGGAATGGCGCGTCTTGTGAGACGCGTCGCAAATTGGCGGTTACATTACATTTGTCCAGCTTTTGGCAGATTTGTCACATGGCAGGTCGTTGCCATGCGCTCTTATCCTGTAAACAGAAAACCGTACCGGGAGAGAGGCAATGGCCCTGATTGTGGAATTTATTTGTGAGCTGCCTAACGGCGTACATGCGCGTCCGGCAAGCCACGTTGAAACGCTGTGTAATACTTTTTCATCTCAAATTGAGTGGCATAACCTGCGTACTGACCGTAAAGGCAACGCCAAAAGCGCCCTGGCGCTGATTGGTACCGATACACTGGTGGGCGATAACTGCCAGTTACTGATTTCCGGGGCTGACGAACAAGCAGCACACCAGCGCTTGAGCCAGTGGTTACGTGATGAATTCCCCCACTGCGATGCGCCGCTGGCAGAAGTTAAATCTGACGAGCTGGAGCCGCTGCCGGTTTCACTCACTAATTTGAATCCGCGCATTATTCGCGCCCGCACCGTATGTAGCGGTAGCGCAGGCGGCACGCTGACGCCAATTTCATCGTTAGATCTCAACGCACTGGGTAATCTTCCCGCCGCCAAAGGTGTGGACGCTGAGCAATCCGCGCTGGAAAACGGCCTGACGCTGGTGATGAAAAACATTGAGTTTCGTCTGCTGGATAGCGACGGTGCTACCAGCGCGATTCTGGAAGCGCACCGCTCGCTGGCTGGCGACACGTCCCTGCGCGAACATTTACTGGCAGGCGTTAGCGAGGGATTAAGCTGCGCCGAAGCAATTGTCGCCAGTGCGAATCACTTTTGCGAAGAGTTCGCCCGTTCCAGCAGTAGCTACCTGCAAGAGCGTGCGCTGGATGTGCGCGACGTGTGCTTCCAGTTACTCCAGCAAATCTACGGTGAACAACGCTTTCCGGCGCCAGGTAAACTGACACATCCCGCTATTTGTATGGCGGATGAACTGACCCCCAGCCAGTTCCTCGAACTGGATAAAAATCACCTCAAAGGATTGTTGCTCAAAAGCGGCGGCACCACCTCACACACGGTAATTCTTGCTCGTTCGTTCAACATTCCGACGCTGGTTGGTGTGGATATCGATGCCCTTACCCCGTGGCAGCAACAAACGATTTATATCGACGGCAACGCCGGGGCAATTGTGGTTGAGCCAGGGGAATCCGTGGCCCGTTATTATCAGCAAGAAGCCCGCGTACAGGACGCTCTGCGTGAGCAACAGCGTGTCTGGCTGACCCAGCAAGCGCGTACCGCTGACGGTATCCGTATCGAAGTCGCGGCGAATATCGCCCACTCCGTGGAAGCGCAGGCCGCATTTGGCAATGGTGCGGAAGGCGTTGGTTTGTTCCGCACTGAAATGCTCTATATGGATCGCACCAGTGCTCCGGGCGAAAGCGAGCTGTACAACATTTTTTGTCAGGCGCTGGAGTCCGCCAACGGGCGCAGCATTATTGTGCGCACTATGGATATTGGCGGTGACAAACCCGTTGATTATCTGAACATTCCGGCAGAAGCTAACCCGTTCCTCGGTTATCGCGCGGTGCGTATTTATGAAGAATACGCCTCGCTGTTCACCACACAACTACGCTCGATCCTGCGCGCCTCTGCTCACGGCAGCCTGAAAATCATGATCCCGATGATCTCGTCAATGGAAGAGATCTTATGGGTGAAAGAAAAACTGGCAGAAGCCAAACAGCAGCTACGCAACGAACACATTCCGTTTGATGAGAAGATCCAGCTCGGCATTATGCTGGAAGTGCCGTCGGTGATGTTCATCATCGATCAATGCTGCGAAGAGATTGACTTCTTTAGTATCGGTAGTAATGACCTGACGCAGTATCTGCTGGCGGTGGATCGCGATAACGCTAAGGTTACTCGTCACTACAACAGCCTGAATCCGGCATTCTTGCGGGCGCTCGATTACGCCGTGCAGGCGGTGCATCGCCAGGGGAAATGGATTGGTCTGTGCGGAGAACTGGGGGCGAAAGGTTCCGTGCTGCCGTTGCTGATTGGTTTAGGTCTGGATGAACTGAGCATGAGCGCGCCGTCGATTCCGGCAGCGAAAGCGCGAATGGCACAGCTTGATAGCCGCGAATGCCGCCAGTTGCTCAACCAGGCAATGGCCTGCCGAACTTCGCTGGAAGTGGAACACCTGCTGGCGCAATTCCGTATGACGCAACAGGACGCACCGCTGGTCACCGCCGAATGCATCACGCTGGAAAGCGACTGGCGCAGCAAAGAAGAAGTGCTCAAAGGCATGACCGATAACCTGCTGCTGGCGGGCCGCTGCCGCTATCCGCGTAAACTGGAAGCCGACTTGTGGGCGCGCGAGGCCGTTTTCTCTACCGGTCTGGGCTTTAGTTTCGCCATTCCACACAGCAAATCAGAACACATTGAGCAATCCACCATCAGTGTAGCGCGTCTGCAAGCGCCGGTGCGCTGGGGCGATGATGAAGCGCAATTCATCATTATGTTAACCCTGAACAAACACGCCGCGGGCGATCAGCATATGCGCATTTTCTCGCGTCTCGCTCGTCGCATCATGCACGAAGAATTCCGTAACGCGCTGGTTAACGCCGCCTCTGCCGACGCTATCGCCAGCCTGCTGCAACATGAACTGGAACTGTAAAAGGAAACATCATGGAACTGTATCTGGACACCGCTAACGTCGCAGAAGTCGAACGTCTGGCACGCATATTCCCCATTGCCGGGGTGACAACTAACCCGAGCATTATCGCTGCCAGCAAGGAGTCCATCTGGGAAGTGCTGCCGCGTCTGCAAAAAGCGATTGGTGATGAAGGCATTCTGTTTGCTCAGACCATGAGCCGCGACGCGCAGGGTATGGTGGAAGAAGCGAAGCGCCTGCGCGACGCCATTCCGGGCATTGTGGTGAAAATCCCGGTGACTTCCGAAGGTCTGGCAGCAATTAAAATACTGAAAAAAGAGGGTATTACTACACTTGGCACCGCAGTGTACAGCGCCGCGCAAGGATTGCTGGCCGCGCTGGCAGGGGCAAAATACGTTGCTCCCTATGTAAATCGCGTGGACGCTCAGGGCGGAGACGGCATTCGTACCGTCCAGGAGCTGCAAGCGTTACTGGAAATGCACGCGCCAGAAAGCATGGTGCTGGCTGCCAGCTTTAAAACACCACGTCAGGCGCTGGATTGTTTGTTGGCAGGATGTGAATCCATCACACTGCCCTTAGATGTAGCGCAACAAATGCTCAACACCCCTGCGGTAGAGTCGGCTATAGAGAAGTTCGAGCACGACTGGAATGCCGCATTTGGCACTACTCATCTCTAAAGGAGCAATTATGGACCGCATTATTCAATCACCGGGTAAATACATCCAGGGCGCTGATGTCATTAATCGCCTGGGCGAATACCTGAAGCCGCTGGCAGAACGTTGGTTGGTTGTTGGCGATAAATTTGTATTAGGTTTTGCTCAGGCAACCGTCGAGCAAAGCTTTAAAGATGCCGGGCTGGTTGTTGAAATCGCCCCCTTTGGCGGTGAATGTTCGCAAAATGAGATCGATCGTCTGCGCGGCATTGCCGAAACGGCACAGTGTGGCGCGATTCTCGGTATTGGCGGCGGTAAAACCCTTGATACCGCCAAAGCACTGGCGCATTTCATGGGTGTTCCGGTAGCAATCGCACCGACCATCGCTTCTACCGACGCGCCGTGCAGTGCGTTGTCTGTTATTTACACCGATGATGGTGAATTTGACCGCTATCTGCTGCTGCCAAATAACCCGAATATGGTCATTGTCGACACCAAAATCGTCGCGGGCGCACCTGCGCGTCTGTTAGCAGCGGGTATTGGTGATGCGCTGGCAACCTGGTTTGAAGCGCGTGCATGCTCTCGTAGCGGCGCGACCACCATGGCGGGCGGTAAGTGTACTCAGGCGGCGCTGGCGCTGGCTGAACTGTGCTACAACACCCTGCTGGAAGAAGGCGAAAAAGCGATGCTTGCCGCCGAACAGCATGTAGTGACTCCGGCGCTGGAGCGCGTGATTGAAGCGAACACCTATTTGAGCGGCGTTGGTTTTGAAAGCGGTGGTCTGGCGGCGGCACACGCGGTGCATAACGGCCTGACCGCTATCCCAGATGCGCATCACTATTATCACGGTGAAAAAGTGGCATTCGGTACGCTGACGCAGCTGGTTCTGGAAAACGCGCCGGTTGAGGAAATCGAAACCGTAGCCGCACTTAGCCATGCGGTAGGTTTGCCAATAACTCTCGCTCAACTGGATATTAAAGAAGATGTCCCGGCGAAAATGCGAATTGTGGCAGAAGCGGCATGTGCAGAAGGTGAAACCATTCACAACATGCCTGGCGGCGCGACGCCAGATCAGGTTTACGCCGCACTGCTGGTAGCCGACCAGTACGGTCAGCGTTTCCTGCAAGAGTGGGAATAACCTATGTCAAACTCCCGGCTTATCCGGGAGTTTGAACACAAAATAGCCTGATGCGCTACGCTTATGTGGCCTACCTAATCTCTGCAATATATTGAATTTGCGTGTTTTTGCAGGCCAAATAAGGCGTTCACGTCGCATCCGGCACTCTGTGCCAGTAATCTGAAACTCCCACGTTGATTGGGAGTTTTTTTATCCGCTTCTGAACATTTTCTCCACAGAACAATCGTTAGCCCGGAAGGTCGAATCTGTGACTCTTATTTTCACGGATGAAACAGATGAAAGCTTCACTGGCGCTGGTCAGCCTGCTAACGGCATTTACCAGCCCCCCCTTAAAATCTCCCGCCGTTCCACCAGCCGTGGTACCAATCCAGGCCAACACCAATCTTGCCATCGCGGACGGTGCCAGACAGCAAATTGGCAGCACGCTATTTTACGATCCGGCGTATGTGCAGCTTACCTATCCTGGCGGTGATGTCCCGCAAGAACGCGGCGTATGTTCCGATGTGGTGATCCGCGCCTTGCGCAGCCAGAAGGTCGATTTGCAGAAACTGGTTCACGAAGATATGGCGAAGAATTTTGCCGATTATCCGCAAAAGTGGAAGTTAAAGCGCCCGGACAGCAACATCGATCACCGTCGGGTGCCTAATCTGGAAACCTGGTTTACCCGCCACGATAAAACGCGCCCTACCAGCAACAACGCCAGTGACTACCAGGCGGGCGATATTGTCTCCTGGCGACTGGACAACGGGCTGGCACATATTGGGGTGGTTTCAGATGGATTCGCCCGCGACGGTACGCCGCTGGTGATACATAACATTGGCGCGGGCGCGCAGGAAGAAGATGTGCTGTTTAGCTGGCGGATTGTGGGGCACTATCGCTATTTTGTTAAATAAGAGCTCGCCCCACATGAAGAAAAAATTCAGATCCTTTTTACGCTGACGGCTTCTTTTTTCTTACGGCTCACCAGCGCCAATGCCAGCACAATCAGCACAATACCGCTACCTTCAACCGCACCAGGATTTTCACCGAGCAGCCACCAGGAAAAGAGTACGCCGCAAACGGGAACGGCCAGTGTGCTTAAGCTGGCAATACTGGCAGGCAAGTTTTTCAATACAAACAACCATAAGCTCCACGCCAGCGCCGTCGCCAGAATTGCACTGTAGGCCAGCGCCCAGAACACGGTGGGCTGCCAGTCAATTTCACGTTGCGGCACCAGCCAGGCGACTACGCTCATCACCAGCGCCGCATACAGCATCTGCCAGGATGTTAACGACAATAAATCCACGCGCGGATGACGGGCGTAAAGGCGTTTAGCGACAATGGCACTCGCCCCCCAACTGACGCCGGAGAGGATCGCCAGCATGGCGCTTTTCATCGAAGAGAAATCGAGTTGCCACGGCTGCAACACCAAAAATAAACCGAAAGCGGCAATCAGAATCGCGAAATATTGCCCACGTCGCAGGCGTTCACCGAGAAACAACGCGGCGAAAATCACCACCCAGAACGGCATGGTATAGCTCAGGATCGCCACTTTCCCCGCTCCACCGCTGACCAGCGCCCACTGCGCCAAGCCAACCATCCCGCAGGTTTGTAACAGGGCAATGGCTAAGGTGTATTTAAACGGCGTCGGGCGCATTCCGCGACCACGTAACAAAAGAACGATGAATAAAACGAGAGCGCCGAAAATGCAGCGTAAGGCGGTGAAGTCGAAGGCACCGATGTAGCTGGTGACTTGCTTCATGAAAATCCAGCTATAACTCCAGATAAGTGTGAGCGCAACCAGGCCACTGATTGCCAGTGGGTTGCTCTTTCCTGCGGCAGACATGAGAGATCCAGTGTGTAGTTTTCCTGTGGACACTATACGCCGGTAAAGAAACTTCAGCGACTGCCTGAAAGGCAGTCGCTGAAGAAGGTCAGATTACAGCAGGTCGAAACGGTCGAGGTTCATCACTTTCACCCATGCTGCCACGAAGTCTTTAACAAATTTCTCGTGGGCATCGCTGCTGGCGTAAACTTCTGCCAGTGCACGCAGAACGGAGTTAGAACCAAATACCAGGTCCGCACGGCTGGCGGTGTATTTCACTTCACTCGTTTCACGATCACGGCCTTCGAACAGCTCTTTCGATTCGTCGGTCGCTTTCCACTCGTAGCGCATATCCAGCAAGTTCACAAAGAAGTCATTGCTCAATACGCCCACACGGTCAGTGAAGACGCCGTTTTTACTGCCATCGAAGTTGGCGCCCAGCACACGCATCCCGCCCACCAGCACAGTCATTTCTGGTGCAGTCAGCGTCAGTTGCTGCGCTTTATCGATCAGCAGTGATTCAGTGGTAGCCTCGCCCGACGCAGCGCGATAGTTACGGAAACCATCAGCAACAGGTTTGAGCAGCTCGAACATCTCGATATCCGTCTGATCCTGACGTGCATCTACGCGGCCTGGTGTGAACGGAACACTGATGCTGATACCCGCAGCACTCGCCGCTTTTTCGACACCAACAACACCGGCGAGAACAATAATGTCAGCGAGTGAAGCCGTGTGTGAGGATTTATAGATCCCCTCCAGCACCGGCAATGCGCGTGCTGCTGCGGCATTAACCTCCCAGTCGCGCTGCGGAGCTAATGCCAGACGCGCACCGTTGGCACCGCCACGTTTATCCCCGCCGCGGAAGGTGGAGGCAGAAGCCCAGGCAACAGAAACCAGCTCGCTCACAGAGAGACCAGACTCAGCAATCGCCGTCTTCAGGTTAAGGATATCTTCCTCGCTCGGGTTGAAGAACGCATGTGGCAGCGGATCTTGCCAGATCAGATCTTCTTTCGGCACTTCCGGTCCGATGTAACGAGATTTCGGCCCCATATCCCTGTGCGTCAGTTTGAACCACGCACGGGCAAAGGCTTCGTTGAACGCTTGCGGATCGTCAAGGAAGCGACGTGAAATCTTCTCAAACTCTGGATCAAAACGCAGCGTCAGGTCAGTGACCAGCATCGTCGGCTTACGTTTCTTCGACGGATCGAACGGATCTGGGATAATTTCCGGTGCATCTACGGCTTCAAACTGGATGGCGCCTGCCGGGCTACGAGTCTGTACCCACTCATATTTGAACAGGTTTTCGAAGAAATAGTTGCTCCACTGGGTCGGCGTTTGCGTCCAGACGACTTCCAGACCTGACGTAATGGCATCAGCACCGACACCGGAACCAAAATCACTTTTCCAGCCTAAGCCCTGGTTTTCGATCGGGGCCGCTTCTGGATCAGGACCTACGTGCGTTGCCGGGCCTGCGCCGTGAGTTTTACCTAACGTATGACCACCCGCGATCAGCGCAACGGTTTCTTCGTCGTTCATCCCCATATTGCCAAATGTCGCGCGAATAGCTGCAGCCGCAGAAAGCGGTTCGCCACTGGCATTTGGTCCTTCCGGGTTAACGTAAATCAGCCCCATTTCGGTTGCTGCTAATGGGCGTTTTGCCAGTTCTTCCGGGTTACGGTGGGCAAGCCAGGTTTTTTCATCACCCCAGTTAACATCCAGATCCGGTTCCCAGACGTCTTCACGACCGGCACCAAAACCGAAGGTACGGAAACCGGAGTTTTCCAGCGCCACGTTACCCGCGAGGATAAACAGGTCGGCCCAGGAGATTTTCTGACCATATTTTTGTTTGATTGGCCACAACAGACGACGCGCTTTATCCAGGCTGACGTTATCCGGCCAGGAGTTGAGCGGTGCAAAACGTTGCTGACCACGACCCGCGCCGCCGCGACCATCGATTGAACGGTAAGTCCCCGCGCCGTGCCAGGCCATACGAATAAACAGACCAGCGTAGCTGCCCCAGTCTGCTGGCCACCACGGTTGAGACTCTGTCAGCAGATCTTTCAGATCTTTTTTCAGGCCGTAGTAATCTAGCTTGCTAAATTCTTTGCGGTAGTCGAAGTCCTCACCCAGTGGGTTAGAACGGTTAGAATGTTGGTTTAACAGGTCAACACGGAGTTGTTTTGGCCACCAGTCATGAGTGGTTGTTCCCGCACCGGCGCTCTGGTCATGACCGCCATGATGGAACGGGCATTTTCCGGCTGCTGTTGTGTTATGGATATCGTCTGACGTGCTCATCAATATACTCCCTCTACAGTGTTACCCTTACGATACACAGCGTTAGAGAGAAGTTATAATTGAATTAATCCACGGATGCGATAGTTGGGATCTTACATATCATTAGTTAAAGAGATGTAGATCAAATTGATCTTAAATAAGCCTTTTTGATTATGTCCGATTACGGACAAATACCTTATAAAAAAGGGTTTTATCCCTGTTTTCTCTCTGTTCTTTTAAGGAATGAAGGAGAAAAAGCGAGTCAATAGTTTTACTTGTCTGCCCCCTCGCTTCGAGGAGGCATTTTGTGCTTTGTTTTAATTTTGTGATCACCGTGTGATTTTTACAGAAACCAAAGCACTTATAAACCAGGTCGGACACCCAATGTGTGGCAAATCGCGTAACTCATTTCAGCGCGGTTAAGCGTATAGAAGTGGAAATCTTTCACTCCTTCACGGCTTAAAATCTTCACCATATCCATCGCAATATTCGCGCCCACCAGCTTGCGGGTTTCGGCGTCGTCATCCAGACCATCAAACATTTGCGCCATCCACGCCGGAATGCGTACGTTGGTCATGTCAGCAAATTTCTTCGCCTGTTTAAAGTTAGAGACGGGCAAAATGCCAGGAATAATTTCCACATCGATACCCGCCGAAACGCAGCGATCACGAAAACGCAGGTAGCTTTCGACATCAAAGAAGAATTGGGTAATTGCGCGATTGGCGCCGGCGTCCACTTTGCGTTTCAGGTTAAGCAAATCCGCCTGGGCGCTTTTCGCTTCCGGATGCACTTCCGGATACGCCGCCACGGAGATATCGAAATCCGCGACGTCTTTTAACAGCGTCACCAGGTCAGAGGCATACATTTCCGGCTTACCGCTTCCCGGCGGCAGGTCGCCACGCAGCGCCACGATATGGCGAATACCGTTATTCCAGTAATCGCGGGCGATGGTCCGCAGCTCGGCAGGCGTCGCATCAATGCAGGTAAGATGCGGCGCCGCTTCCAGACCGGTGCGATCTTTAATGCCTTTAATAATGCTGTGCGTGCGGTCGCGCTCACCGGAGTTTGCGCCATAGGTCACCGATACAAACTTAGGTTTCAGGCTGCTGAGGCGATCGATGGAGTTCCACAGGGTCTGCTCCATTTCACTGGTACGCGGCGGGAAAAATTCGAACGAAACATTAATCTGCCCCTGGACTTCGGCCAGGCTCTGATTCAGGGCATCCCGCTGGCTGGCGTGAAAAAAGCTCATACCTTACCTCATCAATCGCTTGTAGTTATATGTTGTGTTGTGAACATCTATCCATTTAGACGTCCAGATGTAAAGATGAAGGAAAAGCCGAGGGGCGTCAACCGAAAAAATGCCCCATGATGGTGAGGAAAAATCAGGGAAGATGAATTTTCTTCATTTGAATGTGGGAGTAAATGGGTTCTCTCACATTATCGCGCGCGAAGTAATGAATAAACGGATAAACCATCGGCTTCAAATTGATTTAAATAAGAGTTAATTAATATGCTCGTCTGTGTTAGCTGGACACTTATTTAAATAAAACAAATAGATACCATAATTTGCATTCAATACTGCATGTTTATTATTTGAACTACTTCAAACTATTAACAATTTCTCCAAAATTATGTTGCAGAGCAATTATGCATCCCCCACGATAAGTAGAACGTTCTACTAGAACGTTCTACTTATACAAAAAAGACTAATTCGCGCAGATTTATGCGCTATTCGGGGGAAATCAGCATGAATCTGATGTCGAGTTTCGTGAAGTCACTTTCTAAATTGTCGATGATTGGTCGCGCCCTAATGCTGCCAATTTCGCTTCTGCCTGCCGCTGGGCTGTTACTGGCGTTCGGAGATAAATTCCATTTGCCGTTGATGATGAATGCAGGCGGCATTATTTTTGATAACTTGCCGATGCTTTTTGCTATCGGTTCCGCCGTAGGGCTGGCTTCTGAATCGGGAATTGCGGCGTTATCCGCAGCCGTTTCCGTTTTTGTCACCAATATCACCATCAGCACCGTACTTAGCATCACGCCAGAAATGGCCGGGCAAGGCGGCAAATACGCGATGGTGGTGGGTATCCCCACATTGCAAATGGGCGTTTTTGGCGGCCTGATATGCGGGATCCTGGCGGCGTGGTGTTACAACCGTTTTCATACCATGCAATTGCCAGAATTCCTTGGTTTTTTCTCCGGGAAACGCTTTGTCGCTATCGCGACGGCTTTTCTCTCCTTCATTCTTGGCCTGTTACTACCCTATGTCTGGCAACACATTCAGTCAGGAATCGATGCATTATCGGTTATCGTTAATGGTAACAACCAGGCAGCATCGACCTTTATTTTTGGTGTAACTGAACGAGCGCTCATTCCGCTTGGCTTGCACCACATCTGGTATCCGTCGTTTTGGTATTCTTTTGGGGATTACACTACCCATGCCGGGCAAATGATTCACGGCGATCAGACGATTTGGTTCAAGATGTTGGAAGAAGGGGTGAAATCATTTAGCAGCGACAGTTATCATGACGCCGGTAAATTTATGCAAGGCGAATTCCCCCTGATGCTGTTTGCCCTGCCTGCGGCGTGCCTGGCGATGTACCATGAAGCGCACACAAAGAATAAGAAAATTGCCGCCGGTATTCTGTTCTCAGCCGCATTAACCTGTTTTCTGACCGGTATTACAGAACCCGTTGAATTTACATTTATCTTTGTCGCCCCTGTGCTGTATGTCTTCAATGCCATCATGGCAGGCCTTTCCTATATGGCGATGTATCTGCTGCATGCACATATTGCCAAATCCTTCTCTGCAGGGCTTATTGACTATATTTCGTTTGGCATCCTGCCATCCTTTAACGGCTATGAAACCAACTTCCTGAGCGCCATTATCGTCGGCGTGCCAATGGCGGTGATCTACTACTTCACCTTCCGCTTTGTTATTCGTCGTTTTGATGTGAAAACGCCTGGTCGTACTGAAACTACGGTTAGCGCTAATGATAAAACCGATGACGAGCTGGCAACAGAAATCATCACGCTGCTTGGCGGTCAGCAAAACATTAAATCGGTAGGCTCCTGCATCACGCGTTTACGTCTGGAAGTCTCTGATAAAGAAGCGGTGGATCAGGATGGTCTAAATAATATTGGCGCCCGTGGCGTGGTTTATGTTGGCGATAACGGCATTCAGGTCATTTTTGGCGCGCGAGCGCAATTTATCGCGCAAACCATGTCGACGATGATCGGTAAATAGCCTTAAGATTACTCGATGTCAGAGGTTCTGGTCCCTGACCAGAACCTTCTTGCTATTTAAAGAATCAACGTTGTTCAGGGAGTGAGTTTGAAGAAAGTCAGCATAATTGATGTTGCCAAAAGAGCCGGAGTTTCCGTCTCTACCGTGTCGCTAGTGCTGCGCCAGAAAGGGAAAATCTCAGAGGCGACCATCGGGAAAGTTCATGCTGCTATTGACGAACTGGGCTACGTGCATAATGTTGCCGCCGCCAATTTACGTTCCCACACGTCAAATATTATCGGACTGATTTTACGTGATTTTAGCGATAGCTTTTCCATCAAAGTGATGGCCAGTATTGTTCAGGAACTGGAAGCCAGGGGCTATATGGTATTCCTTGGGCAACCACAGAACGAACATGAACATCTTGAACGTTGTTTACTTTCCTTCAAGCAACAAGGTGTTGCCGGAGTGATTTATCTGGCTTCCGATGCGCATCGTGAAACCCTCCCCACGCTAATCCGCCAGTGTTCGCTTCCCCTTGTTGTCGCGTCACAAACGCCTATCAAAGATGAGTGCAACCTGGTGTTGCGTGACAACCAGCAGGCAGCAAGTCTTGCCACACGTTATTTAATTGAGCGCGGCCATCGTTACATTGCCTATCTCGGTGGCAGAGAAAGTGATCTTATCCGTCAGCAGCGACTGGTTGGTTTTCGCCAGACCCTGGCAAAATTTGGCATTGCTTGTCGTGACGAGTTCACGTCAGCCTGTGACGGTGACACCTGGGCTGCCAGCATGGCAACGCGCCAGTTGCTGGAAAATAACAACGCCATTACCGCCCTGCTCTGCCATTCGCCCGAGGCCATGATTGGCAGCATCAACGGCATACATCAGGTGGGGCGCACCGTCGGGAAAGACGTCTTTCTGACCCAGCAGGTAGCGCTAATTGGTTTTGAAGATATGCTGCATATCAACCTGACCTCTCCTGTTTTCACCTGGGTATCTTCCGCCAGTGAAGAAACCGGACGCCAGGCAGCGACCCTGATGATTCGCAAATTAAAAGACCCGGATTTGCAAACCCAAAGAATTGCGCTTTCCGGGCAACTGGTGGTGCGGGAATCGGCGTAATACACATGCCGAATGAGATGTACGTCGATATCGTCATCCGGCAATAAGGTGTAAACCAACTCAATGCGTATGATTACTTGATATCTTTCACACGCATACCGTTGAGCTGTTCATCCGTGATGGTGTTACCCGCTTTGAAGTAATCAACCACGGCGTGATAAACGTAATAACCGCCCGTTGTGTTGCGTGCTTTTCCTTCGGTAAAGGCGGTAAAACCATCTCCACCATCAGCAAGGAAACTCTGGGTGGCAATAGAATAAACCGTCGCATCTTCAATCGGTTTGCCATTCAGAGCCAGTGAGATAACCCGCTGACCAACCGGCTTGCTGCTGTCGTACTTCATTTCCAGGCCTTTCGATACCTGTAAAACGCCATTACTCAAACTTGCGCCGTGTTCCATCAAACTGCGTAATTGTTTACCCGTGAGTTCCATCGTCACCAGTTCGTTGGGGAACGGGAACGTACTGATGACGCCGCCCATCGTAATCGCCCCTGCGGGGATCTCATTGCGGATACCGCCAGAGTTGGTTAAGGCTATTTGGGTGTTTTTACCTGCCGCTGCCAGTAAAGCGTCAGCCGCCAGGTTCCCGAGGGAAGCCGATTCACCATAGGCACGTTTTAATTCAATCGGCGATTGCGCCACCGTTTGTTGCACCACTTCATCCAGCTTTTTATTCCAGCCGTCGATCACCTGTTTTGTTTGCGGATCGGGCTTCCACTCGTCGGCGTAAATGGTTTTAAGCTCGAAGTTTTTCACCGTAAAATCATGCGGCTTCTCTTTGTAGTCGAGAACCAGTTTGCCCACATCAATCCCGCCGCTGTCAGTAGAGAGGATGAGCGTATTGCCGACTTTAATCGGTTCCGGCGTACCCACATGTGCATGTCCGGTGATCAAAATATCCAGTCCTTTCACCTGACTTGCCGTCTGAATATCTTTATCCAACGCGCGACGCACATCTGTGCCTCCCATACTGGACTGGCGGGCCGGAACACCTTCGTGGATCAGGGCGACGGTCAAATCAACCTTGCCTTTGAGTTCATCGATATAACGTTGTAGCCATTTAATTTCATCGCGCGCCTCAATACCCACTCGCGTGGCAGCGGATACCGTGTCATTAAAGGCAAATACTCCGTGCAAACCTATAACGCCTATTTTCACACCGTCTTTTTCGATGATGGTATAGGGCTTATCCCAGAATGATTTACTGCTGTTCTGATAAAAAACATTGCCCTGCACAATCGGGAATTTTGTCTGACTCAACTGTAATAATGTGTTGTCCCAGCCGTGGTCAAATTCATGGTTGCCTATCGTGACAGCATCGAACGGCATAGTATTCATAATATCGATAATAGCCTTACCTTTGGTCAGGCTGCTGATATATGGCCCGGTAAAATAATCACCCGCATCAAAAAACCATGTCGCTTTATTTTTTGCTTTTTCTTGCTTAACCAGCGTAGTGATATTTGCCCAGCCGCCAATATCCCGTTTACCGTCAGCAAGCCACGGCACTTTATAAGGCTCGACATGCGCATGGAGGTCGTTGGTATAAATGATGGTGACATCTTTGGCGCAAGCCCAGAACGGCAATGTTAATGCGATACCCGCAGCAAGTATTTTAATTTTCATAAATAGTCCCTTTCAGTGATTTAAAGGATTGCTACATTACGTTCTGAAAGAGTTATTTATGTGAGAGTAATCACATCCGCAGGGGAGCGTTGCCGGACAAAATCAACGACCTTGTGAAATCGTTGGTGATATATGTCGACTCTGTTTACGATTAATGCCTGCAAGTCGTTTGGTTGCCGTAATTTAGGACGGTCAACATCGACAGATTACAGCTGGCCTGACTATCGACTGGGTTATGCAGCATTGCACTGCCGGGCATGTGGAAGCTATCCACCGTTGTTTGACGAACAACAATTTCGTGACTGGTTGACAGTTCACTTATCTACGTGGGCCTCTGAAAAGGGCCATTTCTGCCCGGTATGTTATGGCACAGAGACAATTTGTTATGGTCACAATCCACAGGGTTCGCAACGCATTCAATGCCGTAACTGCAAAAAAGTCTGGACACCTAAACAATATCAGAAAGAAATAACGCCTCCCGAAATAATCGAAACGGTTGCTCTTCTGGTGCCATTTCAGGGGGGTAGCAGTGGGCAGAGACTGTATGTTTTAATGAGTTTTGATGCTCTTCGCGGTAATATTCTTCATCTTTCTACTAATTATACGCAGCATCAAGCTGGAGAAAGTCTGCATTATCGATACAGAGGAAATGCAGAACCAGAGTTACACAACAATAATATTGTACAACGCGTTGATATGCGCGAAGCACAATTTCTACGCCGCAGTCAGTTTGATGAAATTCAGTATGGCAGTGCAGCGCTCAAGCGCAATGCTAAAGGCGCTATTCTGCGTCCGGTTATCACAGCGCACGGGCATTTCAGGGTACTGAATATTCTATTCCCGACAGTTAAAACACAGGTTATTTCACACGAGTGTTTTTTAAGAGGCGCCATTATTACGGTTTGGGCTGATCTGTTTCGCCAACAGCAAGGTGAAATTTGGTTTATTGAAGAGGAAATAACTGACTGTACCGAAAATACGTCCTGGAGTTTTCAGGGAACAACTTATCACGGCTGGTGGAAAAATCAGTGGCAACTCTGGGTTCAGGGAAAAAATCGTAAAATGGTATGTGCATTAACGGGCGGAAATAACAGCAAAGCTGAAATGCTCTCATTAGCAACCAGCAGACATTTTATCCACTGGCTACATAAACAGGCAGAATTTACTCACAGCGCCCCGCTTTCCGCAGGGCGCGTAACGAAAATACTGCTTTCTCTGGCTCAGGATTACAACAACTGCGCCAGTCGGTTGATATCCGACTGAATCGCCCCGGCGGTGACGTCGCGCCCTGCGCCAGGCCCACGGATCACCAGCGGATTATCGCGATACCAGCGGCTTTCGATGGCAAAGACGTTATCGCACGGCAGCAATGATGCCAGCGGATGGTCTTCACGTACCGCTTCCACGCCTACACGCGCTTTGCCGTTGGCATCGAAACGCGCTACGTAGCGCAGCACCAGCCCCATTTCACGGGCCGCTTCCAGCCGTTGTACCATCTGCTCGTTAAGTTCATCGCCATTTTCAAAGAAGTGGTCGATGCTGCCGCCTTCGCAATGGGCAGGCACCAGCGACTCCACGCGTACCTGATCCGGTTCGATGTTGTAACCTGCTTCACGCGCCAGAATCACCAGCTTGCGCATCACGTCTTTGCCAGAGAGATCGTCACGCGGGTCAGGCTCGGTTAAGCCCTGCTGCCAGGCCTGATCCACCAGCTCGGTAAACGGCACGCTACCGTCGAATTGCAGGAACAGCCAGGAGAGCGTGCCGGAGAAGATCCCGCTGATCGACAAAATAGTATCGCCGCTGTCGATCAGATCGCGCACGGTATGGTTGATCGGCAAGCCCGCACCGACGGTGGCATTGTACAGCCAGTGACGCCCGGTTTTTTCGAAGGCGTCGTGGATCTGGCGATATTTATTGCTGTCGCTGGCTCCCGCCAGTTTGTTGGCACTGATGACGTGGAAACCGTGGCTGGCGAAATCGAGATATTGATCAGCAAGCTGCTGGCTGGCAGTAACATCCAGCACCACTAAATCATCATACGGATGGGCGCGCATCCACAGGAACAACGACTCTTCATCCTGCTCGACCGCTTCATCGTTGAAGAAGGCTAACGCGCGGCTGGCGTCCAGCCCGTCGTAGCTCAACAGGCTGCGACGGCTGTCCACCACGCCTGCCAGCACAAATTCAAAGCCGGTGCGTGCCGAGAGCGTACTCTGCTCGCGGGCGAACAGTTCCAGCCAGCGGGAGCCGATATTGCCCTTGCCGAACAGCACCAGGCCGATGCGTTTTTCTGCACGGAAGACGGACTGATGCAGCCCCTGAATCAGGCTTTCGGTTGGTCCGGTGCGCAGTACTGCCACCAGGCTGATGCCGTCATCCGACTGCCAGGTAAACTCGACCGGCTGGCCTTTCAATTGCTGCCAAAAGCGGTGGCAATGCAGCGGGTTACGGGTGACGCCCGCCCCAACCATCGCCACCAGTGCCAGCCCCTGACGCAGGCGCAGTTCGCCGGGTAATCCCGCTTCGTCGAGGATTTTCAGCGCACTGTCAGCGACTTCTGCGGTGTAGCAAAATTGCAGCAACTGGCGATCGTTATGCACGCCAACTGCCAGTGGACGCACCTGAGCACGTTTCAGGATTTGGTCGATCTCTTTATGCGCCAGTTTGAAATCCTGGCTGGTGGGCACCTGAAACTCAATCAAGCAGACATCATCATGGCTGGTGACAATACGCGCACCAGTACCGGAGGCCAGCACACGTTCAATACGCGTGGAACCTTGGTCTGGCGTGTAACTACAGCGCAGCTGCAGGTCGATTTCGCTACCGGATACTGGCTGTAAAGTACGGGCGTGAAGAACGGGAGCCGCCAGACGCGCCAGTTCGCTGGCTTCATCCAGACGCAGCAACGGCAGCAGACAGGCATCTTTCACTTTACGCGGGTCGGCGCTGTATACCCCAGCGACGTCGCTCCAGATGGTTACGCGAGAAACGCCCGCCAGCGCACCGATTTGTGTCGCGGAATAGTCGGAACCGTTACGCCCCAGCAGCACCGTTTCACCAGCGTTGTTACGGCTGATAAACCCAGTCACCACCAGACGTTTGCCCGGATGTTGTACCAGTAGCTGTTGCAGCAACGGATAAGAAAGCCCTTCATCAACCTGCGGTTGTGCGGCGCGTTCGGCGCGTAAAAACTCGCGGGCATCAAGCCATGCCGCTGGCAGCCCTTGTTGATTAAGCACCGCAGACATTAAGCGTGCTGACCACACTTCCCCGTGGCCCACCACTTCTGCATACACCGCGTCGTTAATACCGCTGTCGAGCAGCGCCGCCAGACGCTCCAGATCGCTGACAAAGGCGCTAATGAGGCTATCGGCTTGTTCGGCGGGTAACAAGCCGCTAATCAGATCGCACTGATAACGACGCAACGTTTGTTGAACCTGATGCGCAGAGAGACGATCGGTCTGGCTTAGTTTCAACCAGTTAATCAACTGGTTAGTGGTGCTACCGGCGGCGGAAACCACCATCATATCGTCGGGCTGGGAGTACTCAGCCATAATGCCCGCGACACGCAAATAACACTTCACATCAGCCAGACTACTGCCACCAAATTTATGCAGTTGACGACCTTTCGCCCCTGCCTGCGCAATCACACTCATTTTTACCCCTTGTTTGCAGCCCGGAAGCCATTTTCCAGGTCGGCAATTAAATCTTCGCCATCTTCAATACCGGTGGAGATACGCAGCAGCGTCTCGGAGATCCCGGCGGCAGCACGCGCTTCTGGCGCCATGCCTGCATGTGTCATGGTTGCGGCGTGAGAGATTAAACTTTCCACTCCCCCTAACGATTCCGCCAGCGTAAACAACGACAGCCCGCCCAGGAAACGACGCAGCGTCTGCTCATCGCCATCCAGTTCAAAACTCAACATTGCGCCAAAGCCTTTTTGCTGGCGCGCGGCAATTTCATGCCCCTGATTTTCCGGCAGCGACGGGTGATACAGTTTTTTCACCAACGGCTGGGTTTGCAGATATTTCACAATCGCCTGCGCGTTGCGCTGGGCCAGCTCCATACGCGGCACCAGAGTACGCAACCCTCGCAGTAGCAGATAGCTGTCAAACGCGCCGCCCGTCACGCCAATATTGTTTGCCCACCAGGCAAGTTCAGTGACAACGTCCGGGTCTTTAGCAATCACCACGCCGGCCACCACGTCAGAGTGGCCGTTCAGATATTTCGTACATGAATGCAACACCAGATCGGCACCCAATGCCAGCGGATTTTGCAATGCCGGGCTTAAGAAGGTGTTATCCACCACGCTCACCGCCCCGACTTCCCTTGCCAGATGGCAGATTTTCGCAATATCCACGACGCGTAACAATGGATTACTTGGGCTTTCTACCAGCACCAGTTTAGGTTTTTCCGCCAGTGCCGCCTGCAATGCCTGCTCATCACCTTGATCAACAAACAACACGCGATAGCAACCGCGTTTCGCCAGGCTGTCAAACAGGCGATAGCTGCCGCCGTAGCAGTCGTGTGGCGCAACCAGTAGATCGCCGGGTTTCAAAAAGACGGTAGTCACCAGGTGGATCGCGGACATGCCGGTATTAGTAAGCACTGCACCAGCACCGCCTTCCAGTTCTGCCAGCGCACGCTGAACCACATCGCGCGTTGGATTGCCGCGACGCGAGTAATCATGCGCGCGCGGCTCGTTAAATCCGGTAAAGTTATAGGTGCTGGAAAGATGGATTGGAGGGACAACGCAACCATACTGTTCGTCGTCATTTAACCCACTACGCACTGCGATGGTGGCCTGTTTACGCGTCATGTGATGAAGTTCCCTGGGCTTTGTCGGTGAAATGTCAGGCACCAGAGTAAACATTGTGTTAATGGACGTCAATACATCTGGACATCTAAACTTCTTTGCGTATAGATTGAGCAATTCCCCAATAACCGTTAAAATTACATGCATTATCACGCCGACAGGTGCATTACACGATGTCACGGTAGCGCCTGTACGGTAAACTATGCGGGTTTATGGCCATTACCCACATTAATTGTGTGGTCTGGTTTCAATTTATTGACGAAGAGGATTAAGTATCTCATGGCTGAATGGAGCGGCGAATATATCAGCCCATACGCTGAGCACGGCAAGAAGAGTGAACAAGTCAAAAAGATTACGGTTTCCATTCCTCTTAAGGTGTTAAAAATCCTCACCGATGAACGCACGCGTCGTCAGGTGAACAACCTGCGTCACGCTACCAACAGCGAACTGCTGTGCGAAGCGTTTCTGCATGCCTTTACCGGGCAACCTCTGCCGGATGATGCCGACCTGCGTAAAGAGCGCAGCGACGAAATTCCGGAAGCGGCAAAAGAGATCATGCGTGAGATGGGGATTAACCCGGAGACGTGGGAATACTAATGCTGAAAAAAGCGGTCTGGCGTTAACCAGCCGCTTTTTTTATACATGGACGTTTAACTATGAAAAACAGGCTGCTGATCCTCAGCCTGCTGGTTTCTGTACCTGCCTTTGCCTGGCAACCACAAACCGGCGACATCATCTTTCAGATCTCTCCCTCATCGCAAAGTAAAGCGATCCAACTGGCAACTCATTCCGATTACAGCCACACCGGTATGCTGGTGATACGCAACAAAAAGCCCTACGTTTTTGAAGCGGTCGGCCCGGTGAAATACACCCCCCTCAAGCAGTGGATCGCCCACGGTGAAGATGGCAAATACATTGTTCGCCGCGTTGAAGGCGGACTGAATACCGAACAACAGCAAAAACTGGCGCAAACGGCAAAACGTTATCTCGGCAAACCGTATGACTTTAGCTTCTCGTGGAGCGATGATCGTCAGTACTGCTCGGAAGTCGTTTGGAAGGTTTATCAGAACGCGCTGGGAATGCGCATAGGTGAACAGCAAAAGCTGAAAGAATTCGATCTTAGCAACCCGCTGGTCCAGGGAAAGCTTAAAGAACGATACGGTAAAAATATCCCGCTTGAGGAAACGGTGGTTTCGCCACAAGCCGTTTTCGATGCGCCACAACTCACCACGGTTGCCAAAGAATGGCCGCTGTTTTCCTGGTAATGGATTACTGTGAACACGGCTGGCGTTCCCGCCGCAAACGTTAATCGCGTTTTGCCATAACTCGAAATGCGCTTTACGCAACCAAACGGGTACGAAATCGATGATGAAAGGTAATTGTGCGGAGAAGCAAGTGGGCCAATCACATCGTGACTGGCCCTAAAACTTAGCTTTTTTGGGTCTGAAGCTCTGGTTGATACGTCTCAGCATCATTTTGACGTTGTTTTTCCATAGCAATCGCACCAAAGTGCGTTAACGTACAGAAAATGATGCAACAGATAACACCAGCAAGCAGAAGATAAAAACCACCATCCCAACCAACCTCATCGACCATAATACCAAACAGGCTTGTACCAAGCGTCGCTCCAAGAATATAGCTCATGAAACCACGCAAACCGACAGCGGAGCCCACGGCAAAACTGGGAACAATTTCCATTGTCTGAACAGAGGCCAGGAACTGCGGAACATAGATAAGGCAGCCCACGCAAGCAGCGAAAATAGTAATAGAGAGTAGAGAATCGCTTTTCCAGTAGCCCAACAGGCAGAAGAAAATCAATACCATACTGATAATCGCTGGCGGCATACGGCGACCATGAAATAATTTATCACTCAACCAGCCAGCAAATAATGTCGTTGGAATAGCCGCCCATTCGAAGATTAAAAATGCCGTACTCATTTCGGTCTTTGTAAAATGCTTCACGCTTAACAAATAAATAGGTAACCAGCTGATAATTCCGAAACGCACCATATAGACAAAAACATCAACGAAAGAGACAAACCAGGCATTCTTATTTTTAAGCACATAGGTACAAAAAATTTGCCAGGCCGTCATATCTTCCGGCGCACGATCATCTTTTGCTTTAATGCTGACGTCGTCCGGAACGATTTCGTTTAATGGCGGCAAACCTTCACTTACCGGTGAACCTTTACCTGACATCAGTACCACGATAGCAATGACAACAGAGACAATCGCTGGAATAACATATGTTGCTATTTTCCAGTGTTCAGTGCCCAGTACGGCAAATGCGCCGCCGACAATCGGAGCAACAATACCACCACCCACGTTGTGCGAAATATTCCAGACCGCGCCGACAATGCCCCGTTCTTTACGAGGAAACCAGTTGGCGATCGTAATAAATGACGGGCCAACACCCATTCCCTGAAAGAAACCATTCAGAATGACAAGTCCTGCAAACATCCAGAATGCGAAACTAAAACCAAGTGCCACGTTAACGAGAGCACAAAGTATTAAACCCACTGCCATATATACTTTAGGATTAGCTTTATCCGCCAGACTGCTCATTATCCCTTTACTAATACCGTAGGCTATCAGCATACAACTGCTTAACAGCCCTATTTGCGTCGCAGAAAGATTGAGCTCTTGTTTTAAATACGGTGTAGAGAGAACAAAGTTATTCCTGACAATGTAATACGAAAGATAACCGATAAATACGCTGAATAACGCCTGCATACGGTAACGATTATAGGTACTTTTCACTTCACTTTCAGGAACCTTATGTGTTGCCACTTTAGGTTTCAATAAAGAAAGCATATATCACCTTCCAGTTCATAGTGTTGTTTAATCAAATAATAATATTCATAGCAATGCTCATTACTACTCTCTGATGAGTATTTAAAAAGCCTTTGCTTAGTGAGTTTTGAAGATAGTGAAGCAAGAGAGTTTAAGTTACAATACAGGGCAAATGAGTCAAAACTGACTCAAAAAAACAAATTCAATGTTCCATTTCTTTCCCATATTTGATTTTGGAAAATGCAACATGGTTATTATTTAAACCTTAACGTGTTACAACAGGCCCAATTTAAAAAAAATTAGTTTTATTAAAATTTTCATTTTTTGAGTTCAATCACATATTTTGCTTCTATAATCGGGATCATTGAAGATACTTGTTCTTGTTATGCCAGAGAACCATGCTGCACAACATGAAAACCTTCATCACCGCACAACAAAAAGCAGAGTCTGAACACCTTCAGGATATCCGTCGTAACACGCTGATTTGCGCTCAAATTAGGGCCTTTTTTATGGTTTCTGAAGACTGGAACTCCGTCATGATTACTGAGACGCTAAGTCTGCATCAGGCCACCGCAGATGACCCTATTTACGATAGTGCTTGTTATTACCATCCTCAACGAGTAAAAAAATGGGATGAAGCCGCCAACAACAAATTTCATTTTTTACTGCTATACAGTCAGAACCTGAATCTGAGAGCGAAAATGTGGAAATTAATTAATGCGCATTTCCGTAACAGTCACTTGCGGATATAGTAATGCTGGTTGCTTGCCGAATTAATGATAATTTACAAATACAAAAACACATGGCTTGAAGTTCGTTGCTTATGTTAACTAATGGATAACAACATGGATTACAGCCTAGGAATTTATCTCTTATTAATGGGATTTTTGACATGATTCGCATTATACAAAGAGCACTAATCTATTGGATTTTATATATCAGCGTTGCCTCAGCGCATGAATTAGTGATTGCTACAACGCTTTCTTCGGAAGCGACAGAGCACATTATCAGTCAATGGCAAAAGCGACCACAGGCAACCAAAATCCGTACGCTCAACCGAACCAGTGCATCTATTGAGCTCCTGCTGGAAAATCCATTGGGTGAAAATATTGATCTGGTACTGAGTTCATCCCCGATGTTGCTACAGCGGTTACAAAGTAAAAATCTGCTCCAGCCATTTAATAATCAAATAGAAACAAGTAGAAAGTTAGTACCGGAATCCATTCGTTCAACCACCGTTGCTGTTGCCATATCGGGCTACGGCATTCTTATCAATGTGGCGCATCTGGAAGACAAAAAAGAGCCTGTGCCAACGTCATGGCAGGAATTAAGTAAGTCGCGTTATCAAGGAACGCTATTAATGAGCAGTCCTTCTCGTTCAGATACTACTCATCTGATGATTGAAGATCTCCTGCAACAACAAGGATGGAGTAGCGGTTGGAGTACACTACTGAAAATAGGCGGTAATCTCGCCACCATTTCATCACGTAGCTTCGGCGTAGCAAATAAGATCAGTACAGGACTGGGGGACGCTGGTCCGGTAATCGACAATTACGCTAACGTACTGCTTAATAATTCAACTTTACGTTTCAGCTATTTCCCCAACTCGCGCGCAGCGCCTATGTTTATTGCCATTACAGAAGGCAGTAATCATCCACAAGAGGCGGGACGTTTTATTGATTTCTTGTTGAGTCCGGAAGGTCAGCAAGCACTGAGCGATTCTGATTCAGGGAAGTATCCGGTATATCCTCTGCCCTCCGGCACTCCACTCGCTGACCAACAAATGCGGTTATTTGCATCTCCTTCGCTTGATTACCCGTTGATCATGCAACGCCAAAAGCTTGTGCAATTGTTATTTGATTATGCGATTACTTTTCGCCTTACCGAGCTTCAGAAAAGCTGGAAAGCATTATATGCCGCAGAACATCGACTTAAGCGGACATTGCCAGAGGTGCGCGCGCTATTAACCGCGGTTCCCGTTACTCCGCAACAGTCTGTTAATCCTACATATCTACAGCAATTCGAACTGCAATCAGGTTTTCGTGAAGCCCAGATTATGGCATGGCAGCAGTTTTTCCTGCAGCAGCAGCAATTAGTGAATACGCAACTTGAGTCATTAAAGTGAAACAACTACATACTATCGGTACGAGCTTGCGTCTCGCCTTTGTTTTTAGTGCCGTTCTTACGCTATTCGTTAGTGTAGTTAGCCTTTATTCCTGGCATGAACAAAATTCCCAGGTTCGCTACGCACTTGACGATTATTTCCCACGAATTCAGGCTTCATTTCTTTTTGAAGAAAACCTTACGGCATTGGTAAATGAATTCAATGAGCTACAACAGACAACCAACACCGATAGCCGCCTTCAGGTAAGAGAGCAAATTGAACAACGGCTACAAAAAATTCAGTCAATTAATCCCCATCTTGATTCAGTACATCAAAGTGCGCTTAACCAACAGGTCGCCAGTAGTCGCAAATTGCTGAGTAATCTCGATAAAGCATTAAATGAACATAATAAGGAAAACGGAAAACTCGACGTTATATCGTCAAGAGTTAACTGGTTGCATGACGATTTCAATAATGAACTCAACTCCCTGACTCAGGATTTAAGTTGGCAACAATCATCATTGCTCAATCAACTCAGCCAACGGAAAGATCTTCACGAAAACCAGGGGTTGCAAAATGCACTGCAATCTATTCAAAACGAGTTGCAGCTCGTTTTCGAACTCTCACATATAGAAACTCAAATCGTCAGTACCTTAAAGGAGATGCTTAACACGCATAACAATGATACCGAGTCGTTAAGACAACATATTCAATACCTGGATTTTTTGAAGCATAGCATTGACGAAAATGTGCGGTCGTTAGCTTCTTATTCCAGCACTATTACATTACACCAGACAGTTTATTCCCTGTGGGAACTGGGTACACAGCAAAATTATCTACCCGGAACTCTGGCCGCCTGGCGGCAGGCTCAACAGACCCTTATGAATACCATCAGGGATAAAGAGCGTGTATTTACGCAAATACGCGGCCAATTAGAAACGCAACTGGGTAATAGCCATCAACAGCTACAAACTTTCAATCTGCGATTAGAAAAAATAATGCAAATTAGTGGACTACTGATTTTTGCCGCTATGGTGACGGCCTTACTGTTCGTTATTCTGGTGAATTACTTCTACATTCGGCCAAGAATGATCCGCCGTTTTCGCTTACTGAATGATGCCGTCGTCAAATTAAGTAACGGTGAACTCGATGCAGATATTCCAGTCTCCGGCAATGATGAGCTTGGTAGAATTGCCAACCTGCTCCGCCAGACGATAGAGCAAATTAATCAGCAGCAACGTCAACTGGGGCAGGAAATCTGTGATCGAATCGCGACAGAAAAAAATCTGCGAACAGCACAAAGTGAATTGATCCAAACCGCCAAACTGGCCGTAGTCGGGCAGACAATGACAACACTGGCACATGAAATCAATCAACCGCTTAATGCATTATCTATGTACCTGTTCAGCGCCAATCGCGCTATAGAGCAACAAGACGCTGGTTTGGCGAAAAACTATATCGTTACGATGCGATCGCTGGTTGAGCGCATGGATAATATCGTTAAACGACTGCGAAACTTCGCCCGCCGCCGCGATAGTGAACTCGTAGGTGGAGCAATTAATTTACAGCAGGTAATTTATTCATCCTGGGAGCTTCTGGCATTGAAACATCGGCCACTGAAAGCATCTCTTCACTACCCGGATAATTTTCCTGCCGTTTATGGCGATGATGTTTTGATTCAACAAGTTTTAGTTAATTTATTTACGAATGCCCTGGAAGCCAGTCAGGAAAAACCGCCCACAATAACCATTAACTTTGAAGAAGAAGACACCACGTTAACGCTCTATATTGCTGATAATGGAAAAGGCTGGCCAGTGCTTCTGGCTGATCGACTATTAACACCGTTTACGACTGACAAAGCTGTAGGTTTAGGTATTGGTCTTTCGATTAGTCATTCTATTATGCGTCAGTGCCAGGGAGAGCTATATATCGCGTCTACCCTCGACCGCCATGCGTTGGTTATTCTATGTTTCAGGAAACTTTAAGCATGACAGATACAACTCCAACAATACTGCTCATTGATGACGACAATGATGTTCTGCAAGCCTACAGTTCTCTCTTACAGCAAGAGGGTTATGCCGTATGTACCTGTAGCAATCCTTCAGAAGCGCTGCAATTGCTGCAAGATACCTGGGAAGGAATCGTGGTATGCGACGTTTGCATGCCGGATATTTCAGGCATTATGCTGCTGGAAAAAATAATGCTGATTGATCCTAATCTTCCCATTCTGATGATCACCGGCCACGGCGATGTCCCAATGGCCGTTGAAGCGGTAAAAAAAGGAGCGTGGGATTTCCTGCAAAAACCGATCAATCCGGAACAATTTTTATCGCTTATCGAAAAAGCGCTGGCAGAGCGTGAAGATTATCTGGAACAAAAAAAATGGCGACGAGCGCAATTTAATCGGCACTTAATTGGTAACAGTGGCTGGGTTCGTCAGACGCGTCAGCAGCTTGAAACTCTGGCAGAAACCGATCTTCCCGTCTGTTTTTACGGCGAACCTGGAACCGGCAGAACATTAGCCGCCCATTATCTTCACCAATTTAGTTCTCGCAAGGAAAGGCCTTTAATTGAACGCACACTCAGCGCTAATAGTCAGCAACCGCTGGAAGAATGGGTGGAAGAAGCAAAAGGTGGCACGCTGTTATTAAAAGAACTTGAATATTTAACGCAAGAAAATCAGCGTCTCTTGATTCAACTCCAGGAACGCCCACAGGATCGATCGTTTCGTCTGATTGTTGTTAATCAAAGCCCTCTGGCTGCACTTGCCGCCACACAAAAAATTATTCCCGCATTGTATTTTCTTTTTTCACTTACCCACATCGAATGCCCACCGCTAAGTCAACGCCCGGGGGATATTGAGCCTATTTTTCACCATTATCTGACTCTCACCTGTAAACGATTAAATCGCCAACAACCGCTGCTGGGGAAAACGTTTTATAAGCGACTGATGGCGCGAACCTGGCCCGGTAATATCATTGAATTAATAAATGCAGCAGAATTGGTGGCTGTGGGTGTTTTAATGCTGGACGATTCAGTCAGTTTGCAGATGATGGATGCTGATCCAACACCACTTGATGAACGTGTAGAAAGCTATGAAAAACAAATAATTATTGATGCACTCAACTTCTTCCAGGGACGTATCAACGACGTTGCCGATTACTTTCAGATCCCCAGAAAAAAGCTGTATTTGCGCATGAAAAAATACGGTATTGATAAAATGGATTTTCGCGATGTAAAGGAAAGATAACAATCCAATACGTTATCCTGCTAATGAAAGTTTTCAGGCACAAAAAAAGCGCCGTTCGGCGCTTTTTTCGGAAATCCGGTCTTATTTGCTGCCCGGGATGTTGAAACGCTTGTTGAAGCGGTCAACACGGCCACCGGTAGCAACATCACGCTGTTTGCCAGTGAAGAACGGGTGGCACTTGCTGCACACGTCGAGGTTCAGATCATGACCAACGGTGGAGCGGATTTTCATTACGTTACCGCAAGAGCAGCTAGCAGTAATTTCTTCGTATTTCGGGTGAATATCTTTTTTCATGGGAAAACCTCGGTTTAAGGCCGCGTCGCTCTTCCAGCCCTAACGCCAGACACCACGCGATGTTTAAAGTATAGTTTCAATACGATCATTTCGTATCAAAGGCGCCGAATCATACAGAAATTAACCAGCGTATGCAAACTGATCCGCACTCCTCTACCGCAATGTGTATACTGTTCCACCGAATTTCAAGTCAGGATGATGCTATGCCCGTTGCCCACGTTGCCTTGCCCGTTCCGCTTCCCCGCACCTTTGACTATCTCCTGCCAGAAGGCATGACTGTTAAAGCCGGGTGTCGCGTGCGCGTGCCGTTTGGCAAACAGCAGGAGCGCATCGGGATTGTCGTGTCAGTTAGCGACGTCAGCGAGTTGCCGCTCAACGAACTGAAAACCGTAGTAGAAGTGCTGGACAGTGAACCCGTTTTTTCCAGTTCCGTTTGGCGCTTACTGCTTTGGGCGGCGGATTACTATCATCATCCAATTGGCGATGTATTGTTTCATGCCTTGCCGATTTTATTGCGCCAGGGGCGGCCTGCGGCGAACGCGCCCATGTGGTACTGGTTTGCTACCGAACAAGGTCAGGCGGTGGATATCAACAGCCTGAAACGTTCGCCTAAGCAACAACAGGCGCTGGCGGCGTTGCGACAAGGGAAAATCTGGCGTGACCAGGTAGCGGAACTTGAATTCAACGATGCCGCACTACAGGCGCTGCGCAAAAAAGGTCTTTGCGAGCTGGCAAGCGAAACGCCGGAATTTAGCGACTGGCGAACGAACTATGCTGTTACTGGCGAACGTCTACGGCTGAATACCGAACAAGCCACCGCCGTTGGCGCAATTCATAGCGCGGCGGATACTTTTTCTGCCTGGCTGCTGGCGGGCGTTACCGGTTCCGGTAAAACAGAGGTTTATTTGAGCGTGCTGGAAAACGTGCTCGCTCAGGGCAAGCAGGCGCTGGTGATGGTGCCGGAAATCGGCCTGACACCCCAGACGATCGCCCGTTTTCGTGAACGGTTTAATGCGCCAGTGGAAGTTCTGCATTCCGGCCTGAATGACAGTGAGCGCCTTTCGGCCTGGCTGAAAGCGAAAAATGGCGAGGCGGCGATTGTGATTGGCACCCGTTCCGCACTGTTTACACCGTTTAAAAATCTCGGTGTGATTGTTATCGATGAAGAGCACGATAGTTCCTACAAGCAGCAGGAAGGCTGGCGCTATCATGCCCGCGACCTGGCGGTATATCGCGCGCACAGCGAGAAAATCCCGATAATTCTCGGTTCGGCAACACCCGCGCTGGAAACGTTATGCAACGTGCAGCAGAAAAAATACCGCCTGCTGCGTCTGACACGTCGGGCGGGTAATGCGCGTCCGGCAATTCAACATGTACTGGATTTAAAAGGTCAGAAGGTGCAGGCGGGGCTGGCTCCGGCGTTAATCACCCGTATGCGCCAGCATTTGCAGGCCGATAACCAGGTCATTCTCTTTCTTAACCGCCGTGGTTTTGCGCCTGCACTGCTGTGCCACGACTGCGGCTGGATTGCCGAATGTCCACGTTGCGATCACTACTACACGTTGCATCAGGCGCAGCAGCATTTGCGCTGCCATCATTGCGACAGTCAGCGTCCAGTACCGCGCCAGTGTCCGTCCTGCGGCTCTACCCATCTGGTGCCGGTGGGTCTGGGAACAGAACAACTTGAACAGACGTTAGCGCCGCTTTTCCCTGGTGTAGCCATTTCACGTATCGACCGCGATACCACCAGCCGTAAAGGCGCGCTGGAGCAGCAACTGGCAGAAGTGCATCGCGGCGGCGCGCGAATTTTGATTGGCACGCAAATGCTGGCGAAAGGTCACCATTTCCCGGATGTAACGCTGGTTGCATTACTGGACGTGGACGGCGCGCTGTTTTCTGCCGATTTTCGCTCGGCGGAGCGTTTTGCCCAGCTATACACCCAGGTGGCAGGCCGTGCCGGACGCGCAGGTAAACAAGGCGAAGTGGTGCTGCAAACGCACCATCCGGAACATCCTCTCTTACAAACCTTGCTGTATAAAGGTTATGACGCTTTTGCGGAACAGGCGTTGGCCGAGCGGCGAATGATGCAACTGCCGCCGTGGACCAGCCATGTGATTGTGCGCGCGGAGGATCATAACAATCAGCACGCGCCGCTGTTCCTGCAACAGTTGCGTAATCTGCTTCTCTCCAGCCCACTGGCGGATGACAAATTGTGGGTTCTCGGCCCGGTTCCGGCGCTGGCGCCTAAACGCGGCGGTCGCTGGCGCTGGCAAATCTTGTTGCAGCACCCTTCCCGCGTGCGATTACAACACATCATCAATGGCACACTGGCGCTTATCAATACCATACCGGATTCACGCAAAGTGAAATGGGTGCTGGATGTTGATCCCATTGAGGGGTAAACCGCTCACGATGCGAGGCGGATCGAAAAATTAAATATTCATCACACTTTTCATGAAAATTCTGTAACCGTTTTCACGCACTATCTGCTAAAAATGTTGCCGATATGAAGTAAACATGGATGTAGTACGCCTGACGTGCCAGGCGAGGAGTGAGTGTGAAAGCGAAGAAGCAGGAAACTGCCGCAACAATGAAAGACGTTGCCCTGAAGGCAAAAGTCTCTACAGCGACCGTCTCCCGAGCATTAATGAATCCAGATAAAGTCTCCCAGGCCACCCGTAATCGGGTTGAAAAAGCAGCCCGGGAAGTGGGTTATTTTCCGCAGCCAATGGGGCGTAACGCTAAGCGTAATGAATCCCGAACGATTCTGGTGATTGTCCCGGATATCTGCGACCCCTTCTTTAGCGAAATTATTCGCGGTATCGAAGTCACGGCGGCAAGTCATGGATATCTGGTACTGATTGGCGACTGCGCACACCAAAATCAGCAGGAAAAGACCTTTATCGACTTGATCATCACCAAACAAATTGATGGCATGTTGCTGCTGGGTTCAAGGCTGCCGTTTGATGCAAGCATAGAGGAACAACGTAATCTGCCGCCGATGGTGATGGCGAACGAATTCGCACCAGAGCTGGAACTGCCTACGGTTCATATCGACAACCTGACCGCTGCCTTTGATGCCGTAAATTATCTGTATGAACAAGGGCATAAACTGATTGGCTGTATTGCCGGCCCCGAAGAGATGCCATTGTGTCACTACCGTCTACAAGGCTACGTGCAGGCACTGCGTCGCTGCGGCATTATGGTTGATCCGCAATATATCGCCCGGGGCGACTTCACCTTCGAAGCCGGAAGTAAAGCCATGCAACAGCTGCTCGACCTTCCGCAACCGCCAACTGCCGTCTTCTGTCATAGCGATGTCATGGCGCTCGGCGCACTTTCTCAGGCGAAACGCCAGGGGCTGAAAGTCCCTGACGACCTTTCCATAATCGGTTTTGACAACATCGACCTGACACAATTTTGCGATCCGCCGCTGACAACCATTGCACAGCCGCGCTACGAAATTGGTCGGGAAGCTATGCTGTTACTGCTTGATCAAATGCAGGGGCAAACGGTCGGAAGCGGCTCACGTTTAATGGACTGCGAGCTTATTATCCGGGGATCGACGCGCACGTTATCTTAAAGTAAACCTTTAAGGCTTCCGTGACTGGTCAAAGGCCCGCCGCTTAAGTAACATGGCGGGCTGACGAACGAATAAATACAGCGAAACGATAGTGGCACAACGAGATTATGTACGCCGCAGCCAACCGGCACCTTCGCGGCGAAAAAAGAGCACCTCACGGAAAAAGCAACGAAATATGCCTGCGGTTTCTCCCGCAATGGTCGCTATTGCTGCAGCCGTTCTTGTGACCTTTATCGGGGGTCTGTACTTCATTACGCACCACAAGAAAGAAGAGTCTGAGACGCTGCAAAGCCAGAAAGTGACCGGAAACGGGCTACCTCCGAAACCGGAAGAACGTTGGCGCTATATTAAAGAGCTGGAAAGTCGCCAGCCGGGCGTACGTGCGCCAACAGAACCGTCTGCTGGCGGCGAAGTGAAAACGCCGGATCAGCTGACTCCGGAGCAGCGCCAGCTTCTTGAACAAATGCAGGCTGATATGCGTCAGCAACCAACGCAGCTTGCCGAAGTCCCGTGGAATGAGCAGACACCGGCACAGCGCCAGCAAACGCTGCAACGCCAGCGTCAGGCGCAGCAGTTAGTGGAACAGCAACGCCTGGCTCAGCAGTCGCGTACGACCGAGCAAAGCTGGCAGCAACAGACGCGTACGTCGCAAGCCGCGCCGGTACAAGCGCAACCGCGCCAGTCTAAACCGGCTTCTACCCAGCAACCGTACCAGGATCTGCTGCAAACGCCTGCGCATACAACCTCGCAGCCGAAGCCACAGCAGGCCGCACCAGTAGCACGCGCGGCTGAAGCGCCGAAACCAACAGCGGAGAAGAAAGATGAACGTCGCTGGATGGTTCAGTGCGGTTCATTTAAAGGTGCTGAACAGGCTGAGACTGTACGTGCGCAGTTGGCTTTCGAAGGCTTTGACTCGAAAATTACCACCAACAATGGCTGGAATCGTGTGGTCATCGGGCCGGTGAAAGGCAAAGAGAACGCTGACAACACCCTCAATCGTTTGAAGATGGCAGGCCATACAAACTGCATTCGGCTCGCCACCGGGGGTTGAAACCCTCAAAATCTCCCCCATCTATACTTGCATTATGCCCCGCACAATTGTGCGGGGCTTGAATTCTGTATTCCTAACCAAGGGGTCTGCTCGTGACAACTATAGTAAGCGTACGCCGTAATGGCCACGTAGTAATCGCCGGTGATGGTCAGGCCACACTGGGTAACACCGTAATGAAAGGCAACGTTAAAAAAGTTCGCCGCCTGTATAACGATAAAGTGATCGCAGGCTTTGCCGGCGGCACGGCGGATGCCTTCACGCTGTTCGAACTGTTTGAACGTAAACTGGAAATGCATCAGGGCCATCTGGTTAAAGCAGCTGTTGAGCTGGCAAAAGACTGGCGTACCGATCGCATGTTGCGCAAACTTGAAGCACTGCTGGCGGTCGCGGACGAAACTGCATCGCTGATCATCACCGGTAACGGTGACGTGGTGCAGCCAGAAAACGATCTTATTGCTATCGGCTCCGGCGGCCCTTACGCCCAGGCTGCGGCACGCGCTCTGTTAGAAAACACAGAACTTAGCGCCCGTGAAATTGCTGAAAAGGCGTTGGATATTGCAGGCGATATTTGCATCTATACCAACCATTTCCATACCATCGAAGAATTAAGCTACAAAGCGTAAGGATCTCCCATGTCTGAAATGACCCCACGCGAAATCGTCAGCGAACTTGATAAGCACATCATCGGCCAGGATAACGCTAAGCGTTCCGTGGCGATTGCACTGCGTAACCGCTGGCGCCGCATGCAGCTCAACGAAGAGTTGCGCCATGAAGTGACCCCGAAAAACATTCTGATGATCGGCCCGACCGGCGTCGGTAAAACTGAAATCGCCCGTCGTCTGGCTAAGCTGGCGAACGCGCCGTTCATCAAAGTTGAAGCAACCAAATTCACCGAAGTCGGTTATGTAGGTAAAGAAGTCGATTCTATTATTCGCGACCTGACCGATGCCGCAGTGAAAATGGTACGTGTACAAGCTATCGAGAAAAACCGTTATCGCGCTGAAGAACTGGCAGAAGAACGTATTCTCGACGTGCTGATCCCACCGGCTAAAAACAACTGGGGACAGACCGAACAGCAGCAGGAACCTTCCGCTGCCCGTCAGGCATTCCGCAAAAAACTGCGTGAAGGCCAACTCGATGACAAAGAAATCGAGATCGATCTTGCCGCAGCACCGATGGGCGTTGAAATTATGGCGCCTCCGGGAATGGAAGAGATGACCAGTCAGTTGCAGTCTATGTTCCAGAACCTGGGCGGTCAGAAGCAAAAAGCGCGTAAGCTGAAAATCAAAGACGCCATGAAGCTGCTGATTGAAGAAGAAGCGGCGAAACTGGTAAATCCGGAAGAATTGAAGCAAGACGCTATCGACGCCGTAGAACAGCACGGGATCGTGTTCATCGACGAAATCGACAAAATCTGTAAGCGCGGCGAATCCTCCGGCCCGGATGTTTCTCGTGAAGGCGTTCAGCGTGACCTGCTGCCGCTGGTAGAAGGTTGTACTGTTTCCACCAAACACGGGATGGTCAAAACAGACCACATTCTGTTCATCGCTTCTGGCGCATTCCAGGTTGCGAAACCGTCTGACCTGATCCCAGAACTGCAAGGTCGTCTGCCGATCCGCGTTGAGCTGCAGGCCCTGACCACCAGCGACTTTGAGCGTATTCTGACCGAGCCGAATGCCTCTATCACCGTGCAGTACAAAGCACTGATGGCAACCGAAGGCGTGAATATTGAGTTCACCGACTCCGGTATCAAACGCATTGCAGAAGCGGCATGGCAGGTAAACGAATCTACCGAAAACATCGGTGCGCGTCGTTTACATACCGTTCTGGAGCGTTTGATGGAAGAGATTTCCTACGACGCCAGCGATTTAAGCGGTCAAACCATCACTATTGACGCAGATTATGTGAGCAAACATCTGGATGCGTTGGTGGCAGATGAAGATCTGAGCCGTTTTATCCTATAATCGCGTTCAATCATTTTCATCATTGTTTGATGGGGCTGAAAGGCCCCATTTTTATTGGCGCGTATTATGACTGAACAACAAATTAGCCGAACTCAGGCGTGGCTGGAAAGTTTACGACCTAAAACCCTCCCCCTCGCCTTTGCTGCAATTATCGTCGGGACGGCGCTGGCATGGTGGCAAGGTCACTTCGATCCGCTGATCGCTCTGCTGGCACTCATTACCGCCGGGCTATTACAGATCCTCTCTAACCTCGCCAATGACTACGGTGATGCCGTCAAAGGTAGCGACAAACCTGACCGTATTGGACCGCTGCGCGGCATGCAAAAAGGGGTCATTACCCAGCAAGAGATGAAACGGGCGCTCATTATTACCGTCGTGCTCATTTGCCTCTCTGGACTGGCGCTGGTCGCGGTGGCGTGTCATAACCTGGCTGATTTTGTCGGCTTCCTGATTCTTGGTGGGTTATCAATTATCGCCGCTATCACCTATACCGTGGGCAATCGCCCTTATGGTTATATCGGCCTGGGTGATATTTCCGTACTGGTTTTCTTTGGCTGGTTGAGCGTGATGGGCAGCTGGTATTTGCAGGCGCATACGCTGATTCCGGCGCTGATCCTTCCGGCAACGGCCTGTGGTCTGCTGGCAACGGCGGTGCTTAACATTAACAATCTGCGCGATATCAATAGCGACCGCGAGAATGGCAAAAACACACTGGTAGTGCGCTTAGGTGAAGTGAACGCCCGTCGTTACCATGCTTGCCTGCTGATGGGCTCGCTGGTGTGTCTGGCGCTGTTTAATCTCTTTTCACTGCATAGCCTGTGGGGTTGGCTGTTCCTGCTGGCTGCACCGTTGCTGGTGAAGCAAGCCCGTTATGTGATGCGTGAAATGGACCCGGTGGCGATGCGTCCGATGCTGGAACGCACCGTCAAGGGAGCATTATTAACTAACCTGCTGTTTGTTTTGGGAATATTCTTAAGCCAGTGGGCTACATAACTGACAAATATCAATTAACAATTGATGATTTTGCCAACAACCCACATAGCGCGATATACTGAAAATTCTCGCAGCAACTGAATGTTAAGCCTATGAAATACGATACTTCCGAGCTTTGTGACATCTATCAAGAAGATGTCAACGTCGTGGAACCTCTGTTCTCCAACTTTGGTGGACGGGCGTCGTTTGGCGGACAAATCATCACGGTAAAATGTTTCGAGGACAACGGGTTGCTGTACGATCTGCTCGAACAGAATGGCCGTGGTCGTGTCCTTGTCGTCGATGGCGGTGGTTCTGTTCGTCGCGCACTGGTCGATGCTGAACTGGCACGTCTGGCAGTACAAAATGAATGGGAAGGTCTGGTCATTTACGGCGCGGTGCGTCAGGTAGATGATCTGGAAGAGCTGGACATCGGCATCCAGGCGATGGCCGCAATTCCGGTCGGTGCCGCTGGCGAAGGCATTGGCGAAAGCGATGTCCGCGTCAATTTTGGCGGCGTCACTTTCTTCTCCGGCGACCATCTCTATGCCGACAATACCGGGATTATTCTTTCTGAAGATCCGCTGGATATTGAATAAGTATCTGCCATGCGTTAAAAGGGGAATTAAATTCCCCTTTTTTATACATGGACGTATTCATGCAGAATATTATTCTTTTAATTATATATTTATTTCTTATAGCCGTTAACCATTTCCGCTACAAATTCCTTTTATCTGGCAACACCGGTGAAATGATTTTATATTTTGCTAACGTATTTTTTAACCCACTTGCCCTATCATTTATTACCGCCACAATCATCTGTATAACGATAAAAAAAAGAAGCAGCCGCAGCTTTATTCGCGGCACTTGTTGGTTAATGGGATTATTTCTTATCTATAGCAGCTATACGGTGTGGGAACGGCACAGCACATGGGATTATACTTTCCCGGGGCCAGGTATCACCATCACGGTTCCGAGCAAACAGTGGGTTGCCAATATAGTAAAACAAGGGCCAACCCTGGTGACTCGGGATGCCCATGCTATTTTAGCTATTGTTGCCTTCTCACAAAATGAACTCGGTGTACATTCAATCGAGGAACTTACCGCGACTCAAAACGGAACTGCAGAAATGCATGTTTGTGATGTTCAGGGATTTACCTGCGCTTATCAGGAAGGAGTGCAAACAATGAGTGATGGCAAAGTAAGACATGCTATTTTCATGACTCTACTGGATAACACTAATTTGATACAACTGGTCGCAGCCATCGACCCAGATTATTTGGACGAATATCAAGAAGAAGTAATGAAAATGATACTTTCTGCCCGTCAATGATCTGATTGATATATTATTGATACGAGATGCATTATCTTATTAATACTATGGATATTAGTTGTTTTTCTTAGTCACCTTCAGCACAGCAATCTGTGGTCCGGGGTCCCTGGCATGGCTGGAAAATATATCAGTTCAGTCTTTCTGGGGTCACTATTACGTCCCGTGCTTGTGTCAGGTCTTTTATGCGCATTCGCTCAAAAAACACTGAAGTAAAAAATAAGGCGCCTTGCGGCGCCTCTGCGTGGAAGAGATTAAACCTCTTCCATACGACCCAGCAGGGCCTGCAGACGTTCCTGCCAGCCGTTCTGCTGTTCTTTCAGATGGTTGTTCTCACGCTCCAGCTCTTCGCGCTGATGCTGGGCATTTTGAACTTCCTGCGACAGTGAGTTGTTTTTTTCTTTCAGCTCTTCGATTTCCATCTGCAACAGAGTGATGGTATCAATCGCCTGCTGTACTTTTGCTTCCAGTTTCTCAAACACTTCTAATGACATTGTCATACCTCTCCTGAATTGCAAGGCGTTGATGGATAAAAATCCTCGTCCCGATTACCGGTGACGCCTTAATAAATACGAGCGCATTTTAGTTAGCTCCGATTGTATGAAGCCGCGCCATCGCTGTCCAGCGGCACGCCTTGTAGATTACGGTTTGCCACACTTTTCATCCTTCTCCTGGTGACATAATCCACACCAATCGAAAATGTTAATAAAATTGTTACATTAATGATCTAACAAACATACATCATGTATATACAGATGAAAAAAATAGCGCGATAACGCTCATTTTATGACGAAGCACACACATTTTAAGTTCGATATTTCTCGTTTTCGCTCGTTAACGATAAGTTTACAGCATGCCTACAAGCATCGTGGATGTCCGTGACTTTCACGCATACAACAAACATTAACTCTTCAGGATCCGATTATGAGTCAAACATCAACCTTGAAAGGCCAGTGCATCGCTGAATTCCTCGGTACCGGGTTGTTGATTTTTTTCGGTGTCGGTTGCGTTGCTGCACTTAAAGTCGCTGGCGCGTCTTTTGGTCAGTGGGAAATCAGTGTTATTTGGGGACTGGGGGTGGCGATGGCCATCTATCTAACCGCAGGGGTTTCCGGCGCACATCTTAATCCAGCTGTCACCATTGCGCTGTGGCTGTTTGCCTGTTTCGACAAGCGCAAGGTTATTCCTTATATCGTTTCACAAGTCGCCGGAGCTTTCTGCGCTGCGGCATTAGTTTACGGGCTTTACTACAATTTATTCTTCGACTTCGAGCAGACCCATCATATTGTTCGCGGAAGCGTTGAAAGTGTTGATCTGGCGGGTACTTTCTCTACTTATCCTAATCCTCATATCAATTTTGTGCAGGCCTTCGCAGTTGAGATGGTGATTACCGCTATTCTGATGGGGCTGATCCTGGCGTTAACGGACGATGGTAACGGCGTACCGCGCGGCCCTTTGGCTCCCTTGCTGATTGGTCTACTGATTGCGGTCATTGGCGCATCTATGGGGCCATTAACGGGCTTTGCCATGAACCCAGCACGTGATATCGGTCCGAAAGCCTTTGCCTGGCTGGCGGGCTGGGGCAATGTCGCCTTTACCGGCGGCAGAGACATTCCTTACTTCCTGGTGCCGCTTTTTGGCCCTATCGTTGGCGCGATTGTTGGTGCTTTCGCCTACCGCAAACTGATTGGTCGCCATTTGCCTTGCGATATCTGTGTTGTGGAAGAAAAGGAGATCACAACTCCTTCAGAACAAAAAGCTTCGCTGTAATGTGACTACGGGACAATTAAACATGACTGAAAAAAAATATATCGTTGCGCTCGACCAGGGCACCACCAGCTCCCGCGCGGTCGTGATGGATCACGATGCCAATATCATTAGCGTGTCACAGCGCGAATTTGAGCAAATTTACCCAAAACCAGGCTGGGTAGAACACGACCCGATGGAAATCTGGGCCACCCAAAGCTCCACACTGGTAGAAGTGCTGGCGAAAGCAGATATTAATTCCGATCAAATTGCAGCTATCGGTATTACGAACCAGCGTGAAACCACCATCGTCTGGGAAAAAGAAACCGGCAAGCCTATCTATAACGCTATTGTCTGGCAGTGCCGTCGTACCGCCGAGATCTGTGAGCATCTCAAGCGTGACGGCATGGAAGAGTACATTCGTAACAACACCGGTCTGGTGATTGACCCGTACTTCTCTGGCACCAAAGTGAAGTGGATCCTCGACCATGTGGAAGGTTCCCGCGAGCGTGCACGCCGTGGTGAACTGCTGTTTGGTACGGTTGATACCTGGCTTATCTGGAAAATGACTCAGGGCCGCGTTCACGTCACTGATTACACTAATGCGTCTCGTACCATGTTGTTCAACATCCATACTCTGGACTGGGACGACAAAATGCTCGACGCGCTGGATATCCCGCGTGAGATGCTGCCAGAAGTACGTCGTTCTTCCGAAGTGTACGGTCAGACCAACATTGGCGGCAAAGGCGGCACGCGTATTCCAATCGCCGGGATTGCGGGCGACCAGCAGGCGGCACTCTTCGGCCAGTTGTGCGTGAAAGAAGGGATGGCGAAGAATACCTACGGTACCGGCTGCTTTATGCTGATGAACACCGGCGAGAAAGCAGTGAAATCAGAAAACGGCCTGCTGACCACCATCGCCTGTGGCCCGAGCGGAGAAGTAAACTATGCGCTGGAAGGTGCGGTGTTTATGGCGGGCGCCTCCATTCAGTGGCTACGCGATGAAATGAAGTTGATTAACGACGCGTACGATTCCGAATACTTTGCCACCAAAGTGCAAAACACCAATGGTGTGTATGTCGTTCCGGCATTTACCGGGCTGGGTGCGCCGTACTGGGACCCGTATGCGCGCGGGGCCATTTTTGGTCTGACTCGTGGGGTAAACGCCAACCACATTATCCGTGCGACGCTGGAGTCTATTGCTTATCAGACGCGTGACGTGCTGGAAGCAATGCAGGCCGACTCCGGTATTCGTCTGCACGCACTGCGCGTGGACGGCGGCGCGGTGGCGAATAACTTCCTGATGCAGTTCCAGTCCGATATTCTCGGCACGCGCGTTGAGCGCCCGGAAGTTCGCGAAGTGACTGCGTTGGGTGCGGCCTATCTTGCTGGTCTGGCGGTTGGCTTCTGGCAAAATCTCGACGAACTGCAAGAGAAAGCAGTGATTGAACGCGAGTTCCGTCCTGGCATCGAAACTACCGAGCGTAATTACCGTTACGCTGGCTGGAAAAAAGCGGTCAAACGCGCGATGGCCTGGGAAGAACACGACGAGTAATGTCAGGCACCTGAACCGATTGTCTGATGCTGATCGCCTGATGCGACGCTGACGCGTCTTATCAGGCCTACGAGCCGGATACATATCCGGCATCACACAGACTCTGAAATCGTGCGGGGGCAACCCCCGCACACATCAATAATCCGCTCCCTCCCCTGTGCTACACTTCGCGCCATTCCTTACTGCTTAGAGTTTGCTATGAGACGAGAACTTGCCATCGAATTTTCCCGCGTCACTGAATCTGCGGCGCTGGCTGGCTACAAATGGTTAGGACGCGGCGATAAAAATACCGCTGACGGCGCAGCGGTTAACGCCATGCGCATTATGCTCAACCAGGTCAACATTGACGGCACTATCGTCATTGGTGAAGGTGAAATCGACGAAGCACCGATGCTCTACATTGGTGAAAAAGTCGGTACTGGTCGCGGTGATGCAGTGGATATTGCTGTTGATCCGATTGAAGGCACGCGCATGACGGCGATGGGCCAGGCTAACGCGCTGGCGGTGCTGGCAGTAGGCGATAAAGGCTGCTTCCTCAACGCGCCAGATATGTATATGGAAAAGCTGATCGTCGGACCGGGAGCTAAGGGCGCCATTGACCTGAATCTGCCGTTGGCGGATAACCTGCGCAATGTTGCCGCGGCGCTCGGCAAACCATTGAGCGAACTGACGGTAACGATTCTGGCGAAACCGCGCCACGATGCCGTTATCGCAGAAATGCAGCAACTCGGCGTGCGCGTGTTTGCGATTCCGGATGGTGACGTTGCGGCCTCAATTCTCACCTGTATGCCAGACAGCGAAGTTGACGTGCTTTACGGCATTGGCGGCGCGCCGGAAGGCGTGGTTTCTGCGGCGGTGATTCGGGCGTTAGATGGCGATATGAATGGCCGTCTGCTGGCGCGTCATGATGTCAAAGGCGACAACGCAGAAAATCGCCGCATTGGTGAACAGGAACTGGCACGCTGCAAAGCAATGGGCATCGAAGCGGGTAAAGTGTTGCGTCTGGGCGATATGGCGCGCAGCGATAACGTCATCTTTTCCGCAACCGGTATCACTAAGGGCGATCTACTGGAAGGTATTAGCCGCAAAGGCAATATCGCCACTACCGAAACGCTGCTGATCCGTGGTAAATCCCGCACTATTCGTCGCATTCAGTCGATTCACTATCTGGATCGTAAAGACCCGGATATGCAGGTGCACATTCTCTGAGTGATTTGATCGATTGAGCCTTCCAGTCCTTCGGGACTGGAATTTTTTTGTTCGGAGAACGAAGATAAGGCAAGTCAATCAAAACAGGAGAAAAACATGGCTGATTGGGTAACAGGCAAAGTCACTAAAGTGCAGAACTGGACCGACGCCCTGTTTAGTCTCACCGTTCACGCTCCCGTGCTTCCGTTTACCGCCGGGCAATTCACTAAACTTGGCCTTGAAATTGACGGCGAACGCGTCCAGCGCGCTTACTCCTACGTTAACTCGCCCGATAATCCCGATCTGGAGTTTTACCTGGTCACCGTTCCCGATGGCAAATTAAGCCCGCGACTGGCGGCGCTAAAACCGGGTGACGAAGTGCAAGTGGTTAGCGAGGCGGCTGGCTTCTTTGTGCTGGATGAAGTGCCGGACTGCGAAACACTGTGGATGCTGGCAACCGGTACAGCGATTGGCCCTTATTTATCAATTCTGCAATTGGGCAAAGATTTAGATCGCTTCAAAAACCTGGTGCTGGTTCACGCCGCACGATATGCCGCCGACTTAAGCTATCTGCCGCTGATGCAAGAACTGGAAAAACGCTACGAAGGGAAACTGCGCATTCAGACGGTGGTCAGTCGGGAAACGGCTGCGGGTTCGCTCACCGGGCGAATACCGGCGTTAATTGAAAGCGGTGAACTGGAAAACGCGGTTGGCCTACCAATGGATAAAGAAACCAGTCATGTGATGCTCTGTGGTAATCCGCAAATGGTGCGCGATACGCAACAGCTGCTAAAAGAAACCCGGCAGATGACGAAACATTTACGTCGTCGACCGGGCCACATGACAGCGGAGCATTACTGGTAAGCGGTTACTTATCGATAAACGGCACGATGAGCAGGTCCGCATTCAACTTATTGATCATCCCGCGGTATGCCGGCATCAAACGGTTGATAAATGAGTGGTGATGCCCACAGACAAGGAGGTCGCACTGCTCTTGTTGCATAATTTCAAGCAGTGTTTCCGGCATTTCTCCGCGTTCAATACGCAGTTTGGTCTTCGGCCACTGAATATTTTTCGTCAGTTTATACAGCTTGTTATCTGACTTATCTTTCAATAGTTGAAGAATATCTTCTGTTGCAGGGAAGTAAATGCCCGGATACAACTCGCTTAAGCCATCATCAATATGAATCAATGTCAGGTGAGCGTCATTATGTCTGGCGAGATCCAGGGCTTTGTTCACCAGTAAGGCATCTTCTTCATTTCCGGAAATTGCCACGCCAATGTGTTTATAAGCCATGTTTAACTCCTTCTAAAGCGACTCCATCAAGCTAACGAACGCAGGGATAACTCAAAAATAATCATCTCGGCCTGGCATGAGAAGGTGAAGGCCGCATCAAGCTCAACTTGCCCCTCCAGATCCTTAATCTTATAGGCCACGCTGGCCCCTTCATCCGCAGAGGATGCAGTGGCGGCAAGCTCTTTCAGTTTGGTCATAAAGGACTCTGCTTCTTCGCGGGTGGCAAAAAAGCGCGAAAACTTACTGGTACAGTTGTCGTTATCAATCACCGTACCGATATCAATCGCACATCCTTTAGTACTGCATTTATCTACGACATCTTTCATAGGGCACCTCTGTATATTCGCCTCTCTGTCGATTACGACTTAAGAATAATGCGCCGTTAAGAGAAGAACAAACAAGTAATGATCTTATGGATTACCATTTTTTTTGATATTGCTTAAGGTGAGGAAATGAGGAGGATTTTCCGGGCATTGTCATTTCCAGCGTGGAAATAACGATCCCGGAAAAAAATAGCAATAAAAGATATATTAAAGGTTAATTACTTGATTTATTGTCGGCTTTATACTTCACATCCAGAGTATCTTTGCCAAATTTATTTTCGCCCTGCGTACCGACAAATGCGCCAAGATCAATAAGCATCATCACCAGAATCAACGTCGGGACAAAACGCCCCACCGTCCATTGCCAGACGCCCGGTAAAATCGCCCAGTTACCCGCCAGCAGCATCCACGCTACAATCATTAAAAATGCCCATGCGCCGGAACGCCCGCGATCGTGCAGTCGTTTGACCGTTACTGCCGCTGTCGGCCAAAGTAAGCACACCAGGCAAAACGCGGCGGTCTGGATATCGAGTAAGTTTTTACCTGCCAGTGAGAAAAGCACCAGCATGCCAACGAACCAGAGGCCAATCCAAATCCAGAAATCACGGCGCCCAATACGCCCTTTAAACGAGAATAACCATTGCTGTATGGTCATGTAAGTTCCTTGATGGTTGTCTTTTCCAGGATTCTACCCTTTTGACAAGGGAGACAGATATCGTTTTAATCGGAGCCAGTCATAACAAAAGGTACTGTCGATGAAGCCAGGGTTTACGCTGTTTTTTCTCTTATGTTCTGCATCAGCCGTTAGCACAACGGTGCATGCACAAACACCAGGTACGGCGACCACTGCGCCCTATCTGCATGCTGGCGCCCCTACCTTCGATCTCTCCATCAGCCAGTTTCGAGAAAACTTTAACAGCCAGAACCCCAACCTGCCACTGAACGAGTTTCGCGCCATCGACAGCAGCCCCGACAAAGCCAATCTGACTCGCGCCGCCAGTAAAATTAACGAGAACTTGTATGCCTCTACGGCGCTGGAGCGTGGCACTTTAAAAATCAAAAGCATTCAAATTACCTGGCTACCAATCCAGGGACCAGAGCAAAAAGCCGCCAAAGCAAAAGCTCATGAATACATGGCGGCGGTGATCCGCACACTCACCCCGCTGATGACCAAAACACAAAGCCAGAAAAAGCTACAGTCGCTCCTTACTGCGGGGAAAAACAAACGTTATTACACAGAGACAGAAGGCGCACTGCGCTATGTTGTCGCGGACAACGGCGAAAAGGGACTGACCTTCGCTGTTGAACCGATTAAGCTGGCGCTATCTGAATCGCTTGAAGGGTTGAATAAATGACAAAAAGCAAAGCCTTTCCAGTGATGAATCTCTATACTGTTTCACAGACCTGCTGCCCCGCGGGGCGGCCATCTTCCTTTATTCGCTTATAAGCGTGGAGAATTAAAATGCGACATCCTTTAGTGATGGGTAACTGGAAACTGAACGGCAGCCGCCACATGGTTCATGAGCTGGTTTCTAACCTGCGTAAAGAGCTGGCAGGCGTTGATGGCTGTGGCGTTGCAATCGCGCCACCAGAAATGTACATCGATATGGCGAAGCGTGAAGCTGAAGGCAGCCACATCATGCTGGGTGCGCAGAACGTGGATCTGAACCTGTCCGGCGCATTCACTGGTGAAACCTCTGCTGCTATGCTGAAAGACATCGGCGCACAGTACATCATCATCGGTCACTCTGAACGTCGTACTTACCACAAAGAGTCTGACGAACTGATCGCGAAAAAATTCGCGGTGCTGAAAGAGCAGGGTCTGACTCCGGTTCTGTGCATCGGTGAAACCGAAGCTGAAAACGAAGCGGGCAAAACTGAAGAAGTTTGCGCACGTCAGATCGACGCGGTACTGAAAACTCAGGGTGCTGCGGCATTCGAAGGTGCGGTAATCGCTTACGAACCAGTATGGGCAATCGGTACTGGCAAATCTGCAACTCCGGCGCAGGCTCAGGCTGTTCACAAATTTATCCGTGACCACATCGCTAAAGTTGACGCTAACATCGCTGAACAAGTGATCATCCAGTACGGCGGTTCTGTAAACGCGTCTAACGCCGCAGAACTGTTCGCTCAACCGGACATCGACGGTGCGCTGGTTGGCGGTGCTTCTCTGAAAGCTGACGCCTTCGCAGTGATCGTTAAAGCTGCAGAAGCGGCTAAACAGGCTTAAGTCTGACTGGTGCCGGATATCGCATCCGGCACTTAGCTTTCCTCAACAACTCCTCGCTTTAACGCAAAATCTCACACTGATGATCCTGAAGTTCCTCGGCTGAAGCACGATTCAGCGTCAGCAGATTGCGCTGCGTCGCCAGCAATACAAACGAGTTATCACTCTGCCGCACCATCGCCAGCGCGTAACTGCCCATATGTTCCCGTGCCTCTGGCACTTCTTCTGCCAGCATCATAAACGGACTCCGTTTTACCAGCTCGCTTTCAGTTACCCTACGTGCCAGATATTCATGCCCACGCAGCCCACCGGGCAGCGGTAACCAACGGGTGCTGATATTCGCCAGATTATTATCCAGTTGTTCGCGCACATCAGGACGAATACAAGAGATATGAATATGAAAATGGTTTTGCGTGCGCCCGGTACGGGAGTTAATCGCCAGAGATACCGCGCGATCGGGGACTGGCTGGCCGTATTTTTTGCTCATAAAATCACGCGCCTGCCAGGCTAACCAGAAGAAATTAGGCGTTGAAGGATCGGTTAACAATGGACTTTCAGTGCCGTTAATACGATACGTTGGCATCAACAAATATTGCAGAGGACCGTTGAGGTCTTTTAAAACCACATATCCGGCATTGGGTTTGACTTCCGCACATGGCGAAGGGTTTTGGTTTTGCTGCTGGTTGGGTAAACATTGCTCAAGGGCAATCTGGCGCAACGTGTCCGACTCTTCACCGGTCAATTTCCAGTAACCAATGCCTGTAGCAGCAACAGCGATAACCATCATCGCTAAAAAAAGAAGACCTGCTTTTTTCATCTTTTTTTCCCTGTACCTCAAAGAGATGCAAGGGTAACGCAAAATCGTGACAAATAAAAAACCCGGTCGCGAGATGCCACCGGGTCTGATTGCCTTCAACAAAATTAACGTTTGCTGATTTGGTCAAACGTGCCGCCGTTAGAGAAATGCTCTTTTTGCGCTTTCGTCCAGCCACCGAACTCTTCATCAATGGTGAATAACTTCAGCTTCGGAAAGGCATTTTCATATTTTTTCGCTACCTGAGGATCGCGCGGACGATAGTAGTTTTTAGCCGCAATCTCCTGGCCTTCTGGCGAGTAGAGATAGTTCAGGTAAGCTTCCGCCACCTCTTTAGTGCCTTTTTTCTCTACCACTTTATCGACAACTGACACCGTAGGTTCTGCGAGAATAGATTCGCTCGGCGTGACGATTTCGAATTTATCTTTCCCCAGTTCATTCGCCGCCAGCAGAGCTTCGTTTTCCCAGGCAATCAGCACGTCGCCAATGCCGCGCTCAACAAAGGTATTCGTTGAACCGCGCGCACCGGAATCCAGTACTTCGACGTTTTTATACAACGACTGCACGAATTCCTGCGCTTTTGCCTGATCGTTGTTGTTGTGATGCAAGGCGTAGCCCCAGGCGGCCAGGTAGTTCCAGCGAGCACCACCAGAACTTTTCGGGTTCGGGGTGATCACCGAAACACCAGGCTTAATCAAATCGTTCCAGTCGTGAATCTGCTTTGGATTGCCCTTGCGCACCAGGAAGACAATGGTAGAAGTATAAGGTGCGGAGTTATCCGGCAGACGCTTGATCCACGCTTTATCGATACGACCACGTTCAGCAATGGCATCCACGTCATAGGCTAGCGCCAGCGTGACGACATCAGCTTCTATGCCATTGATTACCGACGTCGCCTGTTTACCCGAACCGCCGTGCGACTGGCGAATCACCACGTTATCGCCGGTTTGCTGTTTCCAGTGGGCGCTGAAGGCTTTGTTGTACTGCTCGTACAGTTCGCGCGTTGGATCATACGAAACGTTAAGAAGCTGAATATCCTTTGCCATAACGCTGGTCGCTGCCAGTAATAAAGTTAACCCTACGCCCCACTTGTTCATCGCCCGGCTCTCTTATGTTGTGTTGTGATGAACAAAGCGTGCCAGAAAGGGATTCAAACATTAAAGAATAAAAAAAGATTGGCTATAACTTGCGGGTATATATAGGGGAGTTAAAAAGGCGGAAGAAATCCGCCTCATATTGCTGACAAAGTGCGCTTTGTTCATGCCGGATGCGGCGTGAACGCCTTATCCGGCCTACAAAAGCTTGCAAACTCAATAGATTGAGCGAAGCGCATCAGGCATTTTTGCCTCTGTCATCGGTTTCAGGCTAAAGAAATCTGCCTTTTTCCGAAATCATTAATACAGTTTTTTCGCGCAGTCCAGCCAGTCACCTTTGAACGGACGCTTCATGTTTTCGATAGCATCGATGATGTCATGGTGAACCAGTTGTTCGTTCTGAATACCTACGCAACGACCACCGTAGCCTGCCAGCAGCAGATCGATAGCGTAAGCCCCCATACGGGAAGCCAGAATACGGTCGTAAGGTACCGGGGAACCACCACGCTGGATGTGGCCCAGCACAGTTGCGCGGGTTTCACGGCCAGTTTCTTTTTCGATGAAATGAGCCAGCTCGTCGACGTCACACATATGTTCAGTGATCGCCACAATCGCGTGTTTTTTACCTTTCGCGATACCGGCTTTGATTTCGTTTACCAGATCGTCACGGCTGAATTCAACTTCCGGAACCACAACGAATTCACAGCCACCAGCAATAGCCGCAGCCAGAGTCAGATCGCCACAGTAGCGGCCCATCACTTCCACCACGGAAATACGTTGGTGAGAAGAAGAGGTGTCACGCAGACGGTCGATAGCTTCAACAACGGTGCTCAATGCCGTGAAGAAACCAATGGTGTAGTCAGTACCTTTGATGTCGTTGTCGATGGTGCCCGGCAGGCCGATGCACGGGAAGCCCATTTCGGTCAGACGCATTGCCCCCATGTAGGAACCGTCACCGCCGATAACCACCAGCGCGTCGATACCACGTTTTTTCAGGTTTTCGATAGCCACGGCGCGGATGTTCTCGTCGCGGAATTCCGGGAAGCGCGCAGAACCGAGGAATGTACCACCACGGTTGATCATGTCAGACACGCTGTAACGGTCTAGCTGTACCATACGGTCTTCATACAGACCCAGATAGCCGTCATAAATACCCATTACTTCCAGACCTTCTGTCAGCGCAGAACGAACAACCCCGCGAATTGCGGCGTTCATGCCTGGCGCATCACCGCCGCTTGTCAACACACCGATTTTCTTAATCATGACTACCTCTGAACTTTGGAATGCAAAATGAAATCTGTTGCCGGAAGTCTTCTTGCACATCGAAGTGATCCAACGAATGTACAAATAGTATAACAATCACTTCCTGCTGAATTGATTCAGGTCAGGCCAAATGGCGGTATTTTATACACAAAATGCGGGTCTGGCTCTCTTTTGTACGGATTATGAAAGCGTAGACCGTTTACTCTCCCTGGGTACGACAGAACAAGGATCCTGATGGATAATCACATCTGAACCCGGAAAACGCCGTAAAATAGCCTGCTCTACCTGATCCGCCACCATATGTGCCTGAACCAAAGGCAGAGAGTCTTCCATTTCCAAATGAATCTGAATAAAGCGGGTCGGCCCTGACTGCCGCGTGCGAAGATCGTGAGCGCCGCTAACTCCCGGCCAGGAAGTCACGATATCAATAATTTCCTGTCGTTCGCCATCGGGCAGCGCGCGATCCAATAATGACTGGACCGCCTCATACCCCATGCGTAACGCGCTATATAAAATATAGATGCCGATTCCCAAAGCAAACAGGGCATCAGCACGATGCCAGCCGTACCAGGACAATCCCAGCGCCAGCAAAATCGCGCCGTTCATCATAACATCAGACTGATAATGTAGCATATCTGCCCGCACTGCCTGGCTTTGCGTCCGGCGAACGACCCAACGCTGAAACGAGACAAGAATAATCGTACAAATTAGCGCCACAATAGTCACGATAACCCCAACACCCGGGTCTTTCATCGGTGTCGGAGAAACCAAATGCTGAATACCGGTCAAAAACAGGAACAGCGCGGAGCCGGAGATAAACATACTTTGCGCCAGCGCGGCGAGCGATTCAGCTTTACCGTGACCAAAGGAGTGATTATCGTCGGCAGGTTGCAGTGAGTAACGCACGACCAATAAGTTAGTTAATGACGCACCGATATCCACCAGCGAATCCACCAGCGCAGCGAGAATACTCACTGATCCGGTATACCACCATGCAAAAATTTTAATCAGTAATAACAGCGAAGCCATCGCCGTTGCAGCAATCGCTGCCCGACTGACCAGCTGCCCATAAGATTGATTCATAAATACTCCCGCTATCAACTGACGGTAGTATAACGGATGCAAATCATCTGCAATGCATCAAGTAACAGGCAAATTGCGGATAAAAAAAACCCCCACATCATGTGGGGGAAGACAGGGATGGTGTCTATGGCAAGGAAAACAGGGTTTACTACTGGGAACGTGAGTTGCTACTACTCAATAGCTTCAACGATGAACTTTTTTGCCATTGCGTCACGTCGCGCAACTGTTCCATTCGTTGTTGATGTTTCTTGTTTAAAACCGCTTGCTGCTCCGGCGTTAACAGGCGATACATTTGGTTGCGGACTTTTGCCATCTCAACCTGACGAGCTATTTGCTCGTTCGCCATTTTTTCTGCCTGTGCGCGCACAGCGTTTTCATCAAAATTTTCTGCGGTGACAAGGCGATGCATTGTCTCCAGTTCGCTAACATTAACAGGTGGCTGTTCGTGCCGGGCCTGTTGCATAAGATCTCGCATCTGCTGACGCTGATGTTCGGTTAAACTTATGCCGTCGAACATATGGCTCTGCGTACTGCGCTGCGTAAGTTCTTCTCCCGGATGCCAGTTATCGCCTGAACCGACTTCAGCAGCGTGGCTTAATGAACTGACTGCCAGCGTTGAGGCCATGACGGCAGCGGTAACTATGCGCATCATTTGCTCCCAAATCTTTCTGTCGCGATTCAACGATAGAGAGTTTACGATTCAGGCTGCAAACATGCGTCAGGGGGTGTAAAACAACGTAAAGTCATGGATTAGCGACGTCTGATGACGTAATTTCTGCCTCGGAGGTATTTAAACAATGAATAAAATCCTGTTAGTTGATGATGACCGAGAGCTGACATCCCTGTTAAAGGAGCTGCTCGAGATGGAAGGCTTCAACGTGATTGTTGCCCACGATGGGGAACAGGCGCTTGCTCTTCTGGACGACAGCATTGATTTACTTTTGCTTGATGTGATGATGCCGAAGAAAAATGGTATCGATACGCTGAAAGCGCTTCGCCAGACACACCAGACGCCAGTCATTATGTTGACGGCTCGCGGCAGTGAACTTGATCGCGTCCTCGGCCTTGAGCTGGGTGCGGATGACTATCTCCCGAAACCGTTTAACGATCGTGAATTGGTTGCACGTATTCGCGCGATCCTGCGCCGTTCGCACTGGAGCGAGCAACAGCAGAACAGCGATAACGGTTCGCCAACGCTGGAAGTTGATGCCTTAGTGCTGAATCCAGGCCGTCAGGAAGCCAGCTTCGACGGGCAAACACTGGAGTTAACCGGTACTGAATTTACCCTGCTCTACCTACTGGCGCAGCATCTGGGTCAGGTGGTTTCTCGCGAGCATTTAAGCCAGGAAGTGCTGGGCAAACGCCTGACGCCTTTCGACCGTGCTATCGATATGCATATTTCCAACCTGCGTCGTAAGCTGCCGGATCGTAAAGACGGTCATCCTTGGTTTAAAACATTGCGTGGTCGCGGCTATCTGATGGTTTCCGCTTCATGATAGGCAGCTTAACCGCGCGCATCTTCGCCATCTTCTGGCTGACGCTGGCGCTGGTGTTGATGCTGGTTTTGATGTTACCCAAGCTCGATTCACGCCAGATGACCGAGCTTCTGGATAGCGAACAGCGTCAGGGGCTGATGATTGAGCAGCATGTCGAAGCGGAACTGGCGAACGATCCACCCAACGATTTAATGTGGTGGCGTCGCCTGTTCCGGGCCATTGATAAGTGGGCGCCACCAGGCCAGCGTTTATTACTGGTGACCACTGAAGGCCGCGTGATCGGCGCTGAACGCAGCGAAATGCAGATCATTCGCAACTTTATTGGTCAGGCCGATAACGCCGATCATCCGCAGAAGAAAAAGTATGGTCGCGTGGAACTGGTGGGTCCGTTCTCCGTGCGTGATGGCGAAGATAATTACCAACTGTATCTGATTCGCCCGGCCAGCAGTTCTCAATCCGATTTCATAAACTTACTGTTTGACCGCCCGCTATTACTGCTGATTGTCACCATGCTGGTCAGTACGCCGCTGCTGTTGTGGTTGGCCTGGAGCCTGGCAAAACCGGCGCGTAAGCTGAAAAACGCTGCCGATGAAGTTGCCCAGGGGAACTTACGCCAGCATCCGGAACTGGAAGCGGGGCCACAAGAATTTCTTGCCGCAGGTGCCAGTTTTAACCAGATGGTGACCGCACTGGAACGCATGATGACCTCCCAGCAGCGCCTGCTTTCTGATATCTCTCACGAGCTGCGCACGCCGCTGACGCGTCTGCAACTGGGTACGGCGTTACTGCGTCGTCGTAGTGGTGAAAGCAAGGAACTGGAGCGTATTGAAACCGAAGCCCAGCGTCTGGACAGCATGATCAACGACCTGTTGGTGATGTCACGTAATCAGCAGAAAAACGCGCTGGTGAGCGAGACAATCAAAGCCAACCAGTTATGGAACGAAGTGCTGGATAACGCGGCATTCGAAGCGGAACAGATGGGCAAGTCGTTTACGGTTAACTTCCCGCCAGGGCCGTGGCCGCTGTACGGCAACCCGAACGCCCTGGAAAGTGCGCTGGAAAACATTGTTCGTAATGCTCTGCGTTATTCCCATACGAAGATTGAAGTGGGCTTTGCGGTAGATAAAGACGGTATCACCATTACGGTGGACGACGATGGTCCTGGCGTTAGCCCGGAAGATCGCGAACAGATTTTCCGCCCGTTCTATCGTACAGATGAAGCGCGCGATCGTGAATCTGGCGGTACAGGTTTGGGGCTGGCGATTGTCGAAACCGCCATTCAGCAGCACCGTGGTTGGGTGAAAGCGGAAGACAGCCCGCTGGGCGGTTTACGTCTGGTGATTTGGCTGCCGCTGTATAAGCGGAGTTAAACTCCGCTTTTGTAGATCGGATAAGGCGTTTACGCCGCATCCGGCGTCTGAGCATGATGCCTGATGCGACGCTGATAGCGTCTTATCAGGCCTACTCTCTACTACGCAAAGGGCAGCATTTGTGGCCAGATAAGACGTTTACGCCGCATCCGGCATTTGAGCATGACGCCTGATGCGACGCTGGCCGCGTCTTATCAGGCCTACTCTCCGGGGGCTATTTTCCCCACAACCGCCGTGAATTATCTTCAATCTTGCCGCTAAGTCGGCGTTTCTGCATCGTCCGCGTCCAGCTTTTCGATAGCCCGGCTGCGGAAAGCAAGCGGTGATACTGCTCATCATCAAACGGCATATGCCATGCGATGGCGGCAGCCTCTTGCACGGTCACATCGCTAACGCGGGAAACCAACTCCAGCGGCGCATCAGCAGATACCAGCCCCGACGCAATCACGCTATACAGCCAGCCGACTTTACCCGTGTTTTGCATCAACTGAGCTATATCACTGATATCAAAGTGGTAATTGAGTTTGTAGCACGGAGAGCGCGGCTGGGTGACCTGAATCAACGCCTCTCCCCAGCGGAAAATATCGCCAATATAAACATTACTTTCCGTCAGGCCGTCGGTTGAGAGGTTTTCACCAAAAGCTGGCGCAACAAACAACTCTGCCTGTTCCGGAAATTCCCGCGCCCAGTAGAGATAATGCTCGCGAGGATAATGACACAGCGCCCTGTCCGGCCCACCGTGAATCTTTTTCTCTGCCTGTTCGTCGCCTTCCAGCCCCAGTTCTGTCAACATCAACTCGCCATCGACCTGCATTTTCGCAATTGCACTTGGACGGCTTTCCGGATAATCCCGAATTTTGCCTACGTATACATCAACTGGATATCGCATCTGTTCCCTCTCCACCGAGAAATTTCCCCATTAGACCATATTTATTTTACGTCAGGCGCGCAAAATGAGAGCACGGTTCACATGACAAAACTGTAGACATGTTATCAATGAGATGTTTTTTGAAACACCATTTCATTATGAGGAGTTTACCGCGTGGCTGATAAATTACAGTTTTCTGGCGTCTGGTGTCCTTCCATCACGCCGATGGATAAAGACGGGAATGTAGACCTTAACGGACTGAAGCAGCATCTGCAGCGACTCACTGACGCTAACATCGATGTGATATTGCTAATGGGAAGCATTGGTGAGTTTGCCTCCTTCACCCTGGAAGAGAGGCTCATGCTTATTCGTGAAGCACGAGCCATGAGCAAGCTAAAAATGGTGGCCAACGTCTCGTCCACATGCACGCATGATGTACTGATTATGGCGCAAGAAGCTTATCGCACGGGCTATGATGCAGTGATGATCCTCCCACCTTATTACTACGGCCAGACGGCGAAGCAATTATTAAGCTATTTCCGCCATCTGGGTCGCGAATTACAGGGCAAATGGTTCGCATATAACTTCCCGGCGCGGACCGGTTGTGATTTAACCCCTGACCTGGTCGCCACACTGGCGAGTGAGTTTCCTGAGTTTGCCGGAATTAAAGATACTGTCGATTGCCAGTCACACACCCGCAGCATGATTCAGGCAACTCAGGCTGTGCGTCCTGATTTTGCGGTGCTTTCGGGGTATGACGAGTATTACATTCCTAATTTGCTGGCTGGCGGCGCGGGGATAATCTCTGGCTTAAATAACGTTATGCCGGAGCTGTTTGTCGAAGCCCGCGAAGCCTTCAAACGCGGCGACCTGGCAGCTTTACAAGATATTCAGCAACAGATCGGCACTTATATGTCCATCTACGCCATCGGTGAAGATTTTGTCACCACCATCAAGACGGTGGTATCACGTAAGTTTGGTTACTGCACAGGTGTGTCGCGCAATGCCGGTGGGGAGTTAACAGAAAGCGAATGTCGGACGATTGATGAGGTATTTGTTATTTAAGGTAAAACGCCGGATGAACGTCAATTCATCCGGCGATGATATGGAATAAGAGAGGTTATTTCACCGTACCCAGAATTTCGATCTTCGCCACTCTGGCTTTGGCTTTACGTGACCAGACAGAGGTAAGAATTGGCACCAGAATCGACGTCACAATTACCGCCGTCGCCACCAACGAAGTTGCCGCAGGCGCCATCGGTTTAAAGGCCGGGATCATTTCCGCAATCAGTACCGGCGTTGCCACCGCGGCCCCGGCAGAACTGGAGGCGGCAATTCCGGCAGTGCCATCGCCACCGCCAATCAATTTATCGGCAATAATCAACGGAATACCGGTCACGATAATCACCGCCACACCCAACAGGATCCCCAACAAACCTGTCTGGGCAATCACGGTTAAATCAATGGTATTGCCCAGCGCGAAGGCAAAGAACGGAATCAGCGTCTGCACCGCTTTGCTAAAAAACTCGCGCAATTCAGAATCAAGGTTCCCCAGCGCGAACCCCACCAGGAACGGCAACACTGCGCCAACGAAAACATGCGGTTCAAACGAAGCAATCCCGGCGGTTCCCAGAATAATCATCGTCATTAGCGGACCAGATTCCAGCGACATCAACACAAATGCCCCGGCCTCTTCTTTGGTGCCGTACTGTTGCATGATAGAGGCATACAGACCGCCGTTGGTCATGTCCATTGCCGCCACCAGCGCCAGCGTTGAAAGCCCGGCAAAAAATCCAACTTCGACACCGTGCTCAGGAATAATGCGCGAAGCAATGGCCGCAACCACCCACGCAACGGCAATTTTGGTTACCACCAGCGTACCGGATTTACGCAACACTGTTCCCGTCGCGCTTAATTTGATAGACGCCCCCATGCAGAAAAACCACACCGCCAGGATAGGCACTGTGCCAGTAATCATCCCGTTAGTGAATGATCCAAAATATTTCCCCGCCCCCGGCGAGAAAGTATGACACAGTGCGCCAAGGAACAGCGGGATGAGCATCATCCCCCCCGGGATTTTCTCTATCGTGCGTTTTATCTGCATTTCCATCACCTGTTGGCATATTTTTATAGGCTGATGCGAAGTTCCTTAACGGAGCATCAGTGTTGATGGAAACGAAGATAGACATTCATCATGGCAATAAAAGTGATCAACACCACACCAATTGAAACGTCGTTTTAATTTTATAGGATCATTGTTTTTCTTTTGAAATTGATCACAAAAAAACCACCGTTATGCACGATGGTTTGTTTTTTATGCTGACAAGAGGCGTAAACGCCTCATTGCAGCAGGCAAGATGCGATTATTTTTTCGCCGCGAAACGTGCCGCAGCTTCATCCCAGTTCACTACGTTCCAGAACTCTTTGATGTAGTCCGGACGACGGTTCTGGAATTTCAGGTAGTAAGCGTGTTCCCACACATCCAGGCCCACAATCGGGAAGCCGGAAGCGCCAGAAATGGCTTCGCCCATCAGCGGGGAGTCCTGGTTAGCAGTAGAAACCACCGCCAGTTTATCGCCTTTCAGCACCAGCCATGCCCAGCCGGAACCAAAGCGGGAAGCTGCCGCTTTTTCAAATTCTGCTTTGAAGTTATCAACGGAACCGAAATCACGTTCGATAGCCGCTTTCAGATCGCCCTGCAGGGTGGTGCCTTTTTTCAGACCTTTCCAGAACAGACTGTGGTTAGCGTGACCGCCAGCGTTGTTGCGCAGAACGGTTTTTTTGTCTGCTGGCAGCTGGTCCAGTTTGGTGATCAGTTCTTCAACCGGCAGGTTAGCGAATTCTGGCAGGCTTTCCAGCGCCGCGTTGGCGTTGTTGACGTAGGTCTGATGGTGTTTGGTGTGGTGGATTTCCATGGTCTGCTTATCGAAGTGCGGTTCCAAGGCATCGTAAGCATACGGCAGGGATGGCAGGGTATAGCTCATATTCATCTCCAGTATTGTCGGGCGGCCGATTGTTAATGCCGCGTAAGCAGTTGGTTCATTATAGTTAATTAAATGATATTGAAAATGATTATCAATGCCGTACTTTTCATAGGGGAATGCCCGAGATGATTCCGGTCAGCTTTTCTACCCAGTCAATTAAAAACGCCAACTCACGCCGGTGACAAAAGTAAAACTTTCATTACGGTCAATCATTGGGCTGTTAGTAATCTCTTCTGGCAGCTCACTGTATCCGGCACTCGCCATTAATACGACGTGTTCTCCGATGGGGTATTTTGCCGTCAGGCTGACATAAGGCACCCAGGCATCTTGCGCGGTATAACTCGCCAGACCGCTGCGACGAGACTCGCTCTCTGAAATGCCATAGTAATAGTCACTGAAATTCTCGTCATAATAGAGAACGCCAAGAGCAGGTGTCAGCGACAGGCGACCTATCTGCATTTTGTGGAATAACGATAACTCACCTACCCAACCGTTACTGTTATCCAGAACATCAGCTGCCGCAGAAGCTTTCACGGTCCCCCAACGCTCATGGTGATACCAGGCAACTCCCGCCATTGCCGTACTGTCACGCTTATCGAGTTGTTGCATAGCATGGTCGTCATTATCGGCAGGATCAAATTCCAGCGGCATCCAGGATGCAGTCAGGCTAAGTTCATTTTTTTCACTTTGCGACAGAATAAAACCCAACGTCGTCTGGCGGACATAAAAAGAATCGCCCTCATAACTGATCAGCGGAATTGCTTTGGTATTTTCATTATAACCGCGATAAGGCGATTCATTATAAACTGCGCCAGCACCAACAGATAATTCTGCGGCAGTTGCACTTGCCATAAAAGGCATAAAAAATAACGCCACAATATTGCGGTTAATTAACATGTCCGACATTCCATTTTAAATTAAGATAAAAAAGAGTCGGCATAGTAATACTTACAATTTCTCCGGTGCAAGATTCATATTTATATAGTAATATATAAAATTATATATAAATTGGACTGTTGCGATGACAAAATTACAACTCAAGTACCGGGAGTTAAAAATTATCTCGGTAATCGCTGCCAGTGAAAATATCAGCCATGCTGCCACCGTGCTTGGCATCGCGCAGGCCAATGTCAGTAAATATCTTGCTGATTTTGAATCAAAAGTGGGCTTAAAAGTCTTTGACAGAACCACACGGCAATTGATGCTGACGCCTTTTGGAACCGCGCTATTACCGTACATTAATGATATGCTCGACAGAAACGAGCAGCTTAATAATTTTATTGCAGATTATAAGCATGAGAAACGTGGTCGGGTTACCATCTACGCACCAACTGGCATTATTACCTATTTATCCAAACACGTTATCGACAAAATTAAAGATATCGGTGAAATCACCTTATCGCTAAAAACCTGCAATCTTGAGCGCAACGCCTTTTATGAAGGTGTCGAATTTCCCGATGATTGTGATGTTTTAATCAGCTACGCGCCGCCAAAAGATGAATCGCTGGTTGCCAGTTTTATTACGCAATATGCAGTAACCGCCTATGCCAGCCAAACTTATCTTGAGAAACACCCCATTAGCCGACCAGACGAACTTGAACATCACTCCTGTATTTTGATCGACTCGATGATGATCGATGACGCGAATATCTGGCGCTTCAACGTCGCCGGAAGTAAAGAAGTACGTGATTATCGTGTTAAGGGAAATTACGTCTGTGACAATACTCAGTCGGCGCTGGAGCTGGCGCGAAATCACCTGGGGATAGTGTTTGCGCCAGACAAAAGTGTGCAGAGCGACCTGCAAGACGGCACGCTGATCCCCTGCTTTCAGCAACCGTATGAATGGTGGCTGGATCTGGTGGCTATCTTCCGTAAACGGGAATACCAGCCCTGGCGGGTCCAGTATGTGTTGGACGAGATGCTGCGTGAAATTCGCCACCAGCTTGCCCAGTCGCAGCAACTGCGGCCTGAACAAGCGGCGGAAAACAAAGATTAGTGGTCGAGATAAAGGTAATGCACCCAGCTGGTCATGCGTAACAGCACTTTGCGCATAACCGAAACATGGCTGAAATGATCGGAATAGACCGCCACCTGGGCGTAAATACCGTCTGGTAATGCGCTCAAATCAGTATGCTCATCCAGCTCAATGGTCGCGATAACGCCATCAGAACCTGCTGCTGTATTTAAGGACTGTAAAGTGCCGGTCGACTGATAAGCCCCGCCGGGAACGGCTGGACTAATGGCAGCCAGCTTACCGCTGAAGACCTTACCTGGCAGGGCATTAAACACCACTTCCGCATCGTCGCCAGGAGCCAGTCGCAGCAAGGAGTTCTGGCGGAACTGCGCCACGATTTGTCGTTTCTGATCGGGTATAAACACCATTACCGGACGCAGCGGCAGCGACGCGGCATACGTTCCTGGACGAATCAGTACCTGAGTCACGTAACCGTCGCTCGGCGCACGCACTACCGTCTGCTCAAGGTTATATTTTGCTTCCGCAAGCTGCGCTTTCAGGCTGGCGATTTGAGAATGTTCCCCCAACACCAGGCTATCCAGTTGACTCTGGATCTGTTTTTGTTCCGCCGCCGATGACTTCACTGAGGCTTCCTGCGCCAGATAGTTTTGCCGCGCCACATCGATATCCCGTTCTGAAAACGGATTTACTTTCGCCTGGCTGCCGCGTGCGTAACGCTGGTACTCTTTGGCAAATTTATCCCGTGTGGCCTTTGCCTGCTGGGTATTCGCCGCCATCTCATCTAACTCTGCCCCCAATGCCCGCTGTTTATGTTCTGCGGTGACGATATCCGCCATCAGCCGATCCACCCGCGCCTGATAACGCGTCGGATCCAGTCGAAATAGCACTTCGCCTTTTTTAATCAGCGTATTTTTCTTGTCCGTCACTTCAATTACTACACCCGTCACCTGCGGAACAACCGGAATGGAAATAACCGCTTTTTGCGCTTTAAAGGTGTATGGATGGTTATAGTTCATTAATAGAATTAAGCCGCTGACAATAAATATGCCACCCAGTGCCGCAGTAGGGATGGTCCATTTATTCACGGGAATTTTAAAAATCTTAAACATTGCCCATGCGAAAGCCACATAGGTCAAAATAATCAGTAAATCCATAAATATTACTCGGCAGAAGGAGCTTTCATGTCGGCGAGCTGTTTCTCCAGCCCGGCAATGCGCTGTTGCAGTTGCATAACGGATGAATCATGGCTTTGCATTCCCCATCCCCGCTCCGGGCGGTAAAGCGTGGCCCAAATCCACAAAAAGGGCCAGATAACGTGCAGCGTAAACAAACTCACCCAACCGGCAACATGAATGGCATCGGCATGAGGATGGTTGCGTTTTTTCGCAATCAGGTAGGGAATATCATGTAAAATAATAATCCCATAGAAGATCACCAGAAATACAAAAATAAGCACTCCCAGTGCAAAATAATCCAGGAACATATTTTCCTCAGAGAATATAAAAAAGAACAATTAACGCATATTATGAAATGCCATGATGCAGTGCAATTTCCTTATTTATATAACGACATATTGTTTTTTATATACTTTCTGAAATGTGCTGCCTGGCTTTTAAACAGGTCGAGGCTTATCATATTGAAATAATGGAACTATTGGCCAAACTAATGAATAACTCCAGTAAAACATCCACAGTACAGATTAAGCGTATTAAACCTTCAATTATCTACCGTTTATTATTGATTGGTCTCGGAACACCAATGGTGATTTACGGCCTGGTTTGCGGCGTTTTAGGCATGTTTGGCTACGATCAGGTCAGATGGAACGACACCGTAATCCACGGCCTGCTGGCCCTGCCCGCAGGAATGCTTGCAGGCCTGTCAGTCAGTGTGTTCCTCACCGTGATGATTGGCACTATCGCTTGTTTTGGTTTGTGGTTGTACAGCCTGGTTCGCCCGCTCACCATCGAAACGCGAGATTAAACTCCTGGCAAAACACACCCCAGAAATGCACTTCTGTTGGCGTAGTCTGGGTTATTGCGCACGTAGGTTTAAAACGTAAATTGTAACAACGTGCGCTTTGTTTATGCCGGATGCGGCGTGAAGGCCTTATCCGGCCTACGGTCAGGTGTAAAAATATGCCCCCCCGTAGGCATGATAAGACGCGCAAGCGTCGCATCAGGCAATGAATACCCGATGCGATCAGTTTCTTACATCAGAACAGCCCCAACGGTTTATCCGAGTAGCTCACCAGCAGACACTTGGTTTGCTGATAATGCTCCAGCATCATCTTATGGGTTTCGCGTCCGATGCCCGACTGTTTGTAGCCGCCAAACGCTGCGTGTGCCGGGTAGGCATGATAACAGTTGGTCCACACGCGCCCGGCCTGAATGCCGCGCCCCATCTTATAGGCCAGATTGCCGTTACGACTCCAGACGCCTGCACCCAGGCCATATTGTGTGTCGTTCGCCAGCTCCAGCGCCTCGTCCATCGTTTTAAAGGTGGTTACCGCCAGCACCGGGCCAAATATTTCTTCCTGGAAAACACGCATATTGTTCTGACCAAACAGGATAGTCGGTTCAAGGTAGTAACCATCTTTCAGCTCGCCTTCCAGCAACTTGCGCCGCCCGCCGGTGAGCACATCTGCGCCCTCTTTTTTACCGATATCAATGTAATTGAGGATGGTTTCCAGTTGCCCGTGAGATACCTGCGCGCCCATTTGTGTCACGCTGTCGAGCGGGTTACCGCTACGAATACTTTCAACACGGCGGATGGCACGTTCCATGAAGCGTTCGTAGATAGACTCCTGCACTAAAGCACGGCTTGGGCAGGTACAGACTTCGCCCTGGTTAAAAGCAAACAATGCAAAGCCTTCCAGCGCCTTATCGAAAAAGGCATCTTCTTCATCCATCACGTCAGCAAAGAAGATATTGGGCGATTTACCGCCCAGCTCCAGCGTCACCGGAATAATGTTTTGCGTGGCGTACTGCATAATCTGCTGACCCACTTCTGTTGAGCCAGTAAATGCCACTTTGGCAATACGTTTTGACGTCGCCAGATATTCGCCAATTTCGCCGCCCGCACCGTTGACCACGTTCACCACGCCCGGCGGCAGTAAATCACCGACGATTTCCATTAGCAGCAGTACAGAAAGCGGGGTAAGTCGTGCGGGTTTCAGCACCACGCAGTTGCCCGCCGCCAGCGCGGGAGCCATTTTCCAGCTCGCCATCAGCAGCGGGAAGTTCCACGGGATAATCTGCCCCACCACACCTAACGGTTCGTGGAAGTGATAAGCCACGGTTTCGCTATCAACTTCACTGATCCCGCCTTCCTGCGCCCGAATACACGAGGCGAAATAGCGGAAATGGTCAATCGCCAGCGGCACATCGGCAGCACTGGTTTCGCGAATGGGTTTGCCGTTATCCCAGGTTTCAGCCGTCGCTAACAGCTCGAGGTTCTGCTCCATCCGATCGGCAATCTTAAACAGAATCGCTGCGCGATCCTGCACCGAGGTATGCGCCCATTTATCTTTCACTTTATGCGCAGCATTCAGCGCCAGATCGATATCTCGTTTGCCCGAAGACGCCACTTCGCACAACAACTGCCCGGTTACCGGCGTCAGGTTCTGGTAATACTCGCCATCGGCGGGCGCGACCCATTCGCCGCCAATAAAGTTGTCATAGCGGGTTTTTAACTTGAGGGGAAAACCATACTCGCCGGGCTTAATCTGTGCTGAAGGGGGATTGTTGGTCATGATCGTCTCCTTGCGGTGTGAGGTATAACAAGGGTAGACGTGACTGGCGAAATCTTCGCCAGTCGGTAACAGCTTTACGACGGCTATCACGAATTTACTGGCAAGGACTACAGCGGGTAATGTGCGACGTACACTACTTGCTGGTCATTAATTTTCTTCTCTTGCGCAAATCCTTCTTTAACAATCGTCCGTAAATCAGTTCGCGCTGTATTATCAGAGACGCCCAGACTCACGCTGGTTTCAGAAACTGTGTACTCTTTCCCCGGATTGGCGAGCATCACATTCAGAAGTGTCACCTGACGCGGATTTAGTCGCCTAAGCACACCAGAACTAAACAATAGGCGGTCAAGTTTTGCGCTTCGTTGCATAATTTCATCAATATGCTGCTGCCAGTTTTGCATAGCACGTTTAATGACACCCGCCTGATATTCAAGGAAATAAGTCAGATCCATACCATCTGATTCAGTGTACTGGTAGCTGGAGGCATATTTGACTGGTGCAACATGAAGCAAACGGCTGATGGAAATATATTTAAAGACATCGTAGCCCGATTTCAGCATATACCAGTAAAACAGCGCCCGACTGGTGCGCCCGTTGCCATCGCGAAATGGATGTTCATGGGCCAGCATAAAATGCAGAATGCAGGCGCGGACCAGCGGGTGAATATACCCTTCATGGCTGTTTAACCACTGGCAAACTTTTTCCAGTCGTTCCGGCAACAATGCCGCAGCGGGCGGTTGGTGCACAATATTGCCGTCATAATCGGCGATCACGACATCATCTGTTTCACGAAATTCACCCGGACGATATTTCGCGTCATTTATTCCCCCCATACCAATAGCATGTAACTGACGTATAAGCGCAGGTGTCAGCGGTTCTGTGAGTAATTGCGGAATTTCCGCCATCAGCCGGGCATTTCCCACAATCATATACTCGTCTTCAGTGCGTGGCGCCCGCCCTGTTTCCAGCATTTTTCTCGCCACCAGCGTCGTGGTATTCGCACCTTCCAGTTGGGAACTGGTAATCGGCTCTTCCAGGCGTAACTGGCTTAACTCGGCGCCCGCCCCGCGTAACCGTTCAGTCTGATCTTTCAGCGCCAGCGCGGTTGCATGTTTGTCGACAAGCTCGCACGCTTCTGCAATCACTGGCGTAATGTTGAATCCGGCCTGCTCACCCGCTTCATTGCAATAATTGATTCGCTGGATCGCCGCGTTGCGCGCCAGCCGGGTAAGCGTCCACGCCACTTCAATGTTTTCCCCTTTTTTGATGCGGTACTGCAACTCATCAAAAGGCAGATAACGTCCTTTTTCATCGGTAACCCGGTTAAAGCGTAAGTGGGCCTGGAGTTCCTCACCCGATAAGTGTGATAAAGGAATCAGTCTGGGAGGTGATTTGATAGCCATTTGCTTATCTCAAAAAAGCGCAATATTGAGATAGTGTATAGCAGACTAAAGAAACTATCTCAAAAATCGCAAATTTTGAGATAGCGGCTGACAACACGCCAGCCGCAGGAGAATGGGGATTACATTGCAGCGCGATAAATCGCCACAATTTCTTCCTCAGTTGCCTGAATCGGGTTAGTAAAGCCACAAGCGTCTTTCAGGGCATTGCTTGCCAGCTCCGGGAAATCTTCTTCTTTAACGTTCAGGTCTCGCAGACCTGCCGGGATATCCACTTTCTTCGCCAGGTCGCGAATCGCGTTAATACAGGCTTCTGCCCCTTCAGCATCATTTTTACCTGTGACGTTAACGCCCATCGCCGCGGCGCAGTCACGCAAACGTGATGCGACAACTTTACTGTTATATAACTGCACGTGCGGCAGCAGAATGGCATTACAAACGCCGTGCGGCAGATCGTAAAAGCCACCTAACTGATGCGCCATCGCATGAACATAACCCAGAGAAGCGTTATTGAATGCCATACCTGCGAGGAACTGGGCATAAGCCATTGCTTCACGCGCTTTAGCGTTGCTGCCATCTTCGACGGCTAACGGTAGATTTTCCGCAATCATGGTCATTGCTTTCAGCGCGCAGGCATCAGTAATTGGCGTTGCCGCAATAGACACATACGCTTCGATGGCATGAGTGAGAGCATCCATCCCGGTAGCTGCAGTCAGTGACTTAGGCATACCGATCATCAGCGAGGAATCATTAACCGAAAGCAGCGGGGTAACGTGTTTATCCACAATCGCCATTTTGATATGTCTCACTTCGTCGGTGATGATGCAAAAACGGGTCATTTCAGACGCTGTACCCGCCGTGGTATTAATGGCAATCATCGGCAACTGTGGTTTTGTAGAGCGGTCTACGCCTTCATAATCACGGATATCCCCACCGTTAGCGGCTACCAGTGCAATACCTTTTGCGCAGTCGTGCGGAGAACCGCCGCCTAAGGAGATCACGCTGTCGCAGTTATTTTCCTTCAACATTTTCAAACCTTCTGCGACATTCTTCGTGGTCGGATTAGGTTGGGTACCCTCATAAATAATGCTAAAAATATTGCGGTCATATAAGGCTTTTTGTACCTCTCCCGCCATACCTAATTTCGCTAGCATTCTGTCAGTAACAATTAATATACGGCGAAAACCATATTCCTCCATCATATTCAGCGCATCTTTTAAAGAATCTTCGCCAATGACATTAACAGAAGGAATAAAAAATGTGGAAGCTGCCATAACACACTCCAGAACGAGGGTAAAAGGGCGGGCAGCTTACAGAGGATTTATATTTAAAAAGTTGATCGATATTATTCTTTTTAGAATCGTATATTAAAAAAAGCACATTAGACTCATGTTCTAATGCGCTTTTTCAAAATTTATAAGACTTTTAAAGTAATTCGCATTTAATATGAATTAATCATTATCTTATTTATGCGGAAATAATAATGCGTCACGCAATAAATGATCATTTCCCCGACGACGCGTAAAACCAATGCGGTCAAAATATTCCAGAATTTGAATTGCCAGTTTTCGACCAACACCTAAGCGATCGCGGAAATCCGCCGCACAGGTCGAGCCACACTCCTGATCGAGATCGCGGATCATGTTGGCAAACTCGACAATCCGATCGTTACGGTAATAACGATCTTTAACGATCGCCGTAATTATCCCCTGCTGCGCCGCCTGCCGTAGTGTCAGGCGCATTGCCTGTTCGTCAGTTCCCGTCTCTTTTGCCAGGTCACGCACCCACCACGGCTCGTTGCCAAACAGCGGTTCCACTTTTTGCCAGATTGCTTGCTGCTCTTCGCTAAATCCCGCTTTGTGATCCGGCAGATGCAGCCAACCATGATGGCTGTGAATGTCGCCGCTTTCGCGCATCTTTTCAATCAGCAACAGCACCAGTGCTTCATCTTCCATCGGCAACGCCATGCGCCGCAGACGCTCGCGTCCTGGACCTGGTTCATCGCGATGTTGCTCATGATAAGTTGCTAATGTGTCGAGAATTTTACGTTGCCAGCGGGCGGCAACTGGAGCGCTCAACAAACTGTAACCAGCCTGAATATAGCCCGGCTGTTGCAGTAATTCGCGCATCCCTTCACCATTGAGCTGACGCGCCCAGGCGAAATCGGCAAGGTTAACCGCACCGCGCTCCAGATGAACGGTCAGTGCGTCGGCATCGCTTTGTGTGCGTGCCAGTGACGCCAGCCATTGCAGATATTCCGGCTTACGTTTACCGCGACGCGGCGGGTTAAGCATCACCACCCGCGCCCCCGCCAACGTGTTACGGGCAGAGATATCGCGCAGCACCAGGCGATCGTTATCCGCCAGCCACAGCGGCGTGTCGAACACCAGCTCGGCAAGGTTATCTTCCAGCAGCGAAACGCGCCCCGTAACGTGGCTGGCTGCGTGGTGAATATGCAGCGGCTGCCACTGGGTCAGCGGCGTATGGGTTTGTAACTCGACAATCACTCGTGTGAACGGCTCTGGCGGCACATCGGCAAGCAGCCAGTCGCCACGGTTAATCTGTTCTTTTTCCGCATCACCAGCGATGTTAAGCGCGATACGCTGCCCGGCATGGGCGGTTTCAGTTGGCTGGTTTTGCGCATGCAGCGCACGCACGCGCATCGGTTTATTTACACCTGTCAGCCATAGTGAATCGCCTACCTTCACTTCCCCGCTTAACGCCGTACCAGTGACCACCAGCCCGGCACCTTTTACGGTAAATGCGCGGTCGATAGCGAGTCGGAAACTATGTTGGCTGGCGTGTTCGCGTTCCGGCAACTGAAGCAGATGTTCGCGCAGGGCATCAATTCCCCGTCCTTCGGTCGCTGCGGTGATAAACAGTTTTGCCTCAGCAAAACCGTATTCCCGCAGCACCTCCTTTACCTGGCGTTCAACCTCATCAACACGCGCTTCGTCCACGCGATCGGCTTTAGTCAATGCCACTGTCAGCATCGGGTTACCGGTAAGCTGCAAAATCGCCAGATGCTCACGGGTCTGTGCCATCACGCCGTCATCACACGCCACCACCAGCAGTGCGTGATCGATACCACCAACGCCCGCCAGCATGTTGGAAAGAAACTTTTCATGACCGGGAACGTCGATAAAACCAGGCACGCGTCCATCTGGCTGCGGCCAGTAGGCATAGCCGAGATCGATGGTCATCCCACGCTTCTTTTCTTCCGGCAGACGGTCGGCATTTACGCCCGTAATCGCCTGTAATAACGTCGTTTTGCCGTGGTCAACGTGTCCGGCAGTCGCAATAATCATTTCAACAACATCTCCAAAAACCGTTGCTCATCTTCAAGGCAGCGTAGGTCCAGCCACAGACGCCCGTCGTAAATGCGCCCAATCACCGGAATCGGCAATTCACGCCAGCGAGCAGCTAATGACTCAAGGTGGCTACCGCGTCCGTCATGAGGCGTAAACGTCAATGCCGCGCTCGGCAGACGATCCACCGGCAGCGAACCACTGCCAATCTGCGAAAGGCATGGCATAACCTGTACCGCAAACTCCGCGCCATAGTGAGCGGCAAGGGGTGCCTGCAACCGTTGCGCCTGGATTTGAATGACCTCTGCGCTGCGGGTAAGCAGACGCAGGGTCGGTAATTTTTCACTCAGTGCTTCAGGGTGTAAATAAAGACGCAACGTGGCTTCCAGCGCCGCGAGAGTCATTTTATCTGCACGTAATGCACGTTTCAGCGGGTGACTCTGCAAACGCGCGATCATCTCTTTTTTACCAACGATAATCCCTGCCTGCGGCCCGCCTAATAACTTGTCGCCGGAGAAGCTCACCAGGCTGACGCCCGCCGCAATCAACTCCTGCGGCATAGGCTCTTTTGGCAAACCATACTGACTGAGATCCACCAGCGAACCACTGCCTAAATCAGTCACCACGGGAACATCCAGTTCTTTGCCGAGCGCCACCAGTTCAGCTTCGTCTATCGCTTTGGTGAAGCCTTGAATGCTGTAATTACTGGTATGCACCTTCATCAGCAGCGCGGTATTTTCATTCACTGCCTGACGATAATCATTCGCGTGCGTGCGGTTGGTGGTCCCTACTTCATGTAGGGTGCAGCCTGCCTGACGCATGACATCGGGAATACGAAACGCGCCGCCAATCTCCACCAGTTCGCCGCGAGAAACCACCACTTCTTTACCACTGGCAGTTGCTGCCAACATCAGCAGCACCGCCGCCGCATTGTTATTGACGATACAGGCATCTTCTGCGCCGGTGATGCGACATAACAACTGCGCCAGTGCACGATCGCGATGCCCGCGTCCGGCGTCATCCAGATCATATTCCAGCGTCACCGGCAAACGCATAACTTGCGTAACAGCCTCAACCGCCGCTTCCGCCTGCAATGCCCGCCCAAGGTTCGTATGCAGCACGGTTCCCGTCAGGTTGATCACCGGACGCAGCGCGCTCTGCGCCTCTTTCGCCAGACGAGCATCAACCTCTTGCGCCCAGTTTTCACACCATGCAGGCAGCGACTGGCTGTCGCGAATCATTTCCCGCGCTTCGTCGAGCATTTGACGTAGCAACTCCACGACACGGGTATGGCCATAAGTATCACGCAAAGAAAGGAAAGAGCTATCACGCAATAAGCGATCGATAGCTGGAAGTTGACTATAGAGGGAACGCGTTTCGGTTGTCATAGGAAACCAGGCTCATCAAGGCCCTCTCGCACGGAGAAGGGCGTTTAACATAACCACGGATTGTAACGTGAGATGGGTCAGGAGGACATATCGCGCATCAAGCCTTTGGCGGTTCGGTGCGAGCGAAGCTTTCGCGGCTAAAGAGATTCTCGACCAGTTTGACTAAGTGTGGGCGGTCCACACACCAGCCCGGCGCAACGCGGCGGAAATTGAGATACCCGACGGCACAGGCAATGGCGATAGTCGCCAGATTGACTGTATCAGTTTTGAGCGTGCCATCGACCAGATATCCTTCCAGCACATCCAGGCTGCGGTTGATTTTCTCCCGCTGGCGTAACAATTCATCTTCAGACTGCTGCGCCGCCGGACGCGCCTGTTCACGCACCGACACCAGCCCGGCATCCATAATGCCATCCGCCAGCGCCTCAATTTTGCGCACTCGCAACGACTCCAGCGGATCGCGCGGCAACATCGCCGGAGCGACATTCATTAATTCAATATATTCAGCGATGATCGGCGAATCAAACCAACATTCGCCCTCTTCGGTCACCAGCACCGGCACTTTCCCTAACGGGTTAAATTGCGCCACGCCATTGTCCGCGCTATAGGGCAGTTCATTAATAAATTCGAAAGTTATGCCCTTTTCTAACAACAGAATAGAAAGTTTGCGTACAAACGGGCTGGTGTAGCTACCGACGAGTTTCATGCCGAGTCCTTTGTGCGAGGAAAAATATCAGTATGGCCTGGTGATGGGAAAAAGGGCAGAAAATGTTGATGGTTTGTTACTTCCAAATAAATCACATATTTATCATGGTGATATAAATATTTTCCTAATTGTTCTTATCTGACAGATATCTCACTTAAGGCTTTCTTATAAATCTGTAGGGTTTTGCCCGGAAGCAGACAAATAACCCAATAAAACAAGGATGAGCAGATGAGCGGAAAACCGGCGGC
>NZ_RHJM01000019.1:0-33311 GCF_004212315.1 Escherichia sp. E10V5 | reverse complement strand
CGCTATTCAGGACGGGTCATAAGCAATAAAAAAGGCGACATACGTATGTGTCGCCTTTTTCAACTCTCTGATAAAGAACCTGACGTCAGGTTCTTTCATTTCCTGTTCTGAAAATTACTTACGAAGCATAACTTCGATAAAGTCTTTCCAGTTCCCCAGTTCACGTTCAATCATAACAACCTCTCTTATAATTATGGGTATTCTACGGAAACAATATACCGTGGTGAAGCTAATTTATTCGATTGCTGTGATTACTACCTCCGGGGTAAAGCCTACGTTAATACTATGGCCCTGTGACAGGGATTTTTATGTGATGAACAGCAACATTTCGACATATTCATACGGATTCTAATACTGAATTAATTCTGTTTAAAATACAAAAATATACCAAGAGGAACATTCTTAATAATTGCATTAAAATTGCTCACAACCATTTAATAATTGTTAAGTTAAATACCTTAATAATGTTATATTGCCTGATAATCATTTGCGGGAAATATGTATTGACCGTTAAATGATTAGTTATTCTTAATAATCGCAAAAGGATTCATTATGGTTACCCTTTACGGTATCAAAAATTGTGACACCATTAAAAAAGCACGTCGTTGGCTGGAAACCAATAACATCGACTTTCGCTTTCACGATTACCGTGTTGATGGCCTGAACAGTGAATTGTTGAACTCTTTTATCAATGAATTAGGCTGGCAAGCGTTACTTAACACCCGTGGCACCACCTGGCGCAAGCTGGACGAAGCTACCCGCAACAATATCACCGATGCGGCCTCCGCTATGGCATTAATGACTGAAATGCCTGCAATCATCAAACGCCCATTGCTCTGTGCGCCAGGGAAGCCTATGCTGCTGGGTTTCAGTGAATCCAGTTATCAGCAATTTTTCCATGAGGTGTAGTCTATGTCGTGTCCGGTTATTGAGCTGACACAGCAGCTTATTCGCCGCCCATCCTTAAGTCCTGATGATGCAGGATGTCAGGCAATCATGATCGACCGTCTGCAGGCAATCGGTTTTACCATTGAACGCATGGATTTTGCGGATACGCAGAATTTTTGGGCGTGGCGTGGACAGGGAGAAACCCTGGCCTTTGCCGGACATACTGACGTAGTCCCTCCTGGCGATGCCGACCGTTGGATCAACCCACCATTTGAGCCAACCATTCGCGATGGCATGTTGTTCGGGCGCGGCGCGGCTGATATGAAAGGCTCGCTGGCGGCAATGGTAGTGGCAGCAGAACGTTTTGTCGCGCAACATCCCAACCATAAAGGCCGACTGGCATTTCTGATCACCTCAGACGAAGAAGCCAGCGCCCACAATGGCACGGTCAAAGTAGTCGAAGCGTTAATGGCGCGTAATGAACGGCTGGATTACTGCCTGGTCGGTGAGCCGTCGAGTATCGAAGTGGTTGGCGATGTAGTGAAAAATGGCCGTCGCGGATCGTTAACCTGCAACCTCACCATTCATGGCGTGCAAGGGCATGTGGCCTACCCGCATCTGGCTGATAATCCAGTACATCGCGCAGCACCTTTCCTTAATGAATTAGTGGCTATTGAGTGGGATCAGGGCAATGAATTCTTCCCGGCGACCAGTATGCAGATTGCCAATATTCAGGCGGGAACGGGCAGTAACAACGTTATTCCGGGTGAACTGTTTGTGCAGTTTAACTTCCGCTTCAGTACCGAACTGACTGATGAGATGATCAAAGCGCAGGTGCTTGCCCTGCTTGAAAAACATCAACTGCGTTATACAGTGGATTGGTGGCTTTCCGGGCAGCCATTTTTGACCGCCCGCGGTAAACTGGTGGATGCGGTGGTGAACGCCGTTGAGCACTATAATGAAATTAAACCGCAGCTATTGACCACAGGCGGAACGTCCGACGGGCGCTTTATTGCTCGCATGGGGGCGCAGGTGGTGGAACTCGGGCCGGTCAATGCTACCATTCATAAAATTAATGAATGTGTGAATGCTGCCGACCTGCAGCTACTTGCCCGTATGTATCAACGAATCATGGAACAGCTCGTCGCCTGATGAGTCGTTCTGTAAGAGGAAATAAGCATGGACTGGCTGGCTAAATATTGGTGGATTCTGGTGATTGTCTTTTTGGTGGGCGTCCTGCTGAACGTGATTAAAGATCTCAAGCGCGTCGACCATAAGAAATTTCTCGCCAACAAGCCGGAGCTTCCCCCGCATCGTGATTTCAACGATAAGTGGGACGATGACGACGACTGGCCGAAAAAGGATCAACCGAAGAAGTAAGCTGAGGGGCCGGATAAGGCGTTAACGCCGCATCCGGCAACGGTGAACAATGCCTGATGCGACGCTCACGCGTCTTGTCAGGCCTACGCAGCTGTTATTACATCATTTCAATTACATCATCATCGCCAGGCTTACCACCACTTAGCGCTTCGTCGAAATAATGTTTCGGAATGGTATAACGCAAGTGATCCAGGGCAAATTGCATACTACGATTGTCGATCGCATGGCCCAAATTCTCCACGATATCCAGCGTTACATCACCACCGGCACTGATTAACGCTTCCTGCGCCGCAACCGCATGCGCCAAATCGATAACCGGATCTTCACCACCATGAATCAAGTGAATTGTCGTGGCTGTAGACGCGGTTTCCGGCAGGCTGGCATAGCGTCCGTTAAAAGCAATGACGCGTGAGGCAAGGCCCGGTTCGGCTTTAATGCTCTCCAGCGCCATAATCGCGCCTTGTGAGAAACCGATTAGCGCCGTGGCGTTAGCCGCTACTCCGCTCTGTTTCTGCCAGTAGCGCACCGTCTCAATAAAGGTCGGCATGATGGCATCCACACGCGCCTGGCGATTATCTTCCGTTATGCCCTGCACCGAAAACCACTGACGCCCCGCCGGATTACCGCTCGGCTCCGCGCCACCGACACTCACCACCAGCGCATCCGGGAACAGCGGTGCAAACCAACTGCCGATCTCCCCCATCGCTACCGGGTTATCGCCGACACCGTGAAAAAGCAGCAACAACTGTTGCGCAGGTTTATCCGGGCTTTGAACAACAAAATGGTCATGTTTCATGGCGAACTCCTTAACTGATGTCATTAATTTTACGCCGCTGACTCACAATGACCATGGGATAAAATTGAAGGAGTCAGTGAAAAAATTGCCATTGCGTTATGCGATCGCGCAGGCGTTCAGTGCGGGTATCATCAAGCGCGAATAGCGCCTGTGCCGCCTCTTCACGCTGACGGGCCAACAACGCCTTACGCCCCGAAAGTTTAAGTGTGGTACATAACTGCGCGTCGCTGACGTTTTTCTGCAAGCGCCCACGCAGCGCTGGTAATGTCAGTTCGCTGATTTGCAGCAGACGCATTAAACAGCCTAATGACGTTAAAAGCGGACGATGAGCGAAAGCAAAACCAGCCAGTTCCAGCCAGTCGCCGTCAGTAACCACGATATCGTTAAGCGGATCGACTGGAATAGTTTCGCCATTCCACTGCGCGATAATTTGCGCATCGCGGCGTAAACGAAAATGCTCACGTTCTGCCAGCTGTTTACCCGCTTCGCTAATCGGTAACAACGCCATCGCCGTATAACAGCCGCTGCTGGCTTCGCGATGATTGCCCATCCGCACCAACACAAAACCGCATCGTTGCCAGAAACGCCATAATTCCTCGGTGTAGCCAAAGCTTACCGAAAGGTAGTCGAGGCCATGCGTATATTGCAAAGCGCTGGCAATGAGCTGTTGCCCAACGCCTTCGCGCTGACGCGCCGGATGGACTGCAATCCGGCTGACCCGCCGTCCGCGCAACGTAGCCGCCACTGGATTGCCACCATGTGCCGCCAGCGACTGGGCCACCAGATTACCCCGCGGGCGACGAAAACCCGCCCATACCGCCTGACTGAGTTCTTGAGATAATCCGCCCTCATTCACCAGCCACAGCGCCCCGGCAATCTCGTTGTTGCCAGCCGCCTGTAAAAAATGTTGCCCAGGCGCATCCATCATCCGGCGTAAATCCAGCGGTGATGTCCGGTAATGCGCGCCAGACAATAGCTGATATACCTTTAACGGCGTTTCTGGTTCGCTTCGCCATAACGTCTGTTCAAAAGCAGAAATGACGATGTCACCTTGTGGTTCGTGAGTGAAGTTTTCGTCGTCAAAAACCAGTGCCTCACTGACTATTTTTTCCAGCGGGCATCCCTGCGCCCAGCGGATCGGCTGTTGCAGTTCAAAACGGTGTAAATGCGGAAAGCGGGCGCAAAATTTCAGCAAAAAACCACGTCCGGTGCCTTCATAGCCCTGTACCGTTGTAGTTAACAAAGTGCGTGAGAAACGCGATACAAGCTGATGCAACAGTGGTGCAGGAATGGCTGCAGCTTCGTCAACCACCAGCCAGTCGGCTTTTTCATCACTGGCTAATAAGGCATCTGGCGCCACAAAGCGATACTTCTCGCCCGCAAACTGCGCCAGCACATCCGTTGCAGCCTTCGCAGGTGCTGTAACAATCGCACTGCCAGAGATACGGGAAATGAGTTGCCCCGCCAGCGCCGACTTACCGCGCCCGCGCGCAGCAGTTACCGCAGCCACGCCCGGCGGCATAGTCAGCAGTTGCTGTAATATGTGCTGTTGTTCTGGTTGCGGCTCGCCAGTAGCAGGACGCCAGTCTGGATAAGGAGCAAAATGCGCCAACTTGAACGGCTGATTTTGTCGCCAGAGGATAGCGTTGTTATCCGCCGCAAGTACACGTTTGAGATGTTGGACAAAATGCGGAGTCGCAATAGGACCAGGGCAATCACTCCAGCGCAGCGAATCGACATCAGGATGGTTTTCCCATTCTTCCCACGCAGGGAGCAACAACACCAGCCAGCTTCCCGCTTTCAGCGTTCCGCTAAGTGCCGCAAAAGCGGCGGCATCAAAACCCTGGCGGGCGTCGAATACCGCATGCTGAAACTCGCGCCCAAGTAAAGTTTGTAGCGCTGATGGCGTACAGTGGTTTTCAGAAGCTGGCTGCGGCGAAACCCACAGCCAGTCGCCCGGTAATACGTCACGCAGCTTAAGCGCATACTCACCGCACCAGCTTCCTTCACCGCTCAACACTAACAAGCGGCGAATCCCTTCACGTTTCATTTGCGCTGTTAATGTGTGAAGCGCAGTCAGTTCAGCCATCCCTGCCCCGGAAGTTAAATGCTTTTACCAAAAGTATTGCATTGTGCCGGATCGCCGCTGTCGAAACCACGTTTAAACCAGCTGTAGCGCTGCTGAGATGTACCATGGGTAAAGCTGTCTGGCACTACCTGCCCCTGACTTTGCTGTTGTAAGCGGTCATCGCCGATGGCCTGCGCCGCGTTCAGCGCCTCTTCCAGATCGCCGGTTTCCAGAACGCCTTGCTGCTGCATGCTATGCCCCCAGACACCGGCAAAGCAGTCGGCCTGGAGTTCCATACGCACAGATAAGCGGTTGGCTTCCGCTTGCGTCGCGTTTTGTTGCAGTTGACGGACTTTCGGCTCGATACCTAACAGTTTCTGCACGTGATGACCGACTTCATGGGCGATAACGTACCCTTGAGCAAAATCACCATCCGCGCCCAGTTTGTCTTTCATGTCATCATAGAAGGAGAGATCGATATAGACTGTGCCATCCGCCGGGCAATAAAACGGTCCCATAATGGACTGCCCCGCCCCGCAACCGGTGCGAGTCATTCCACGGTACATGACCAGCTTCGGTTGCTGGTAGGTCTTACCCATCTTCTCGAATTGCTGTCCCCAGGTGTCTTCCGTGGTTGCCAGAATCACCGAAGTGAATTTTGCCGCTTCGTCTTCATTTGGGCTAATTGAACGCGTTGATTGCTGTTGGGAAACGGGCTGCCCGGTCATCAATCCAGTTAAATCAACACCATAGTAGCCAGCGACCAACACAACCACCAGTAAAATTAACCCGCCTTTACCGGTTGGTAGGCGAAAACCGGGACCGCCCATTGACGGACCACCGGAACTGTTTCGCCTGTCTTCAACATTGTCACTTTCACGACGCCCTTGCCAGCGCATAGATACCTCAACAATATATTCATTATAGGAATGATCGTAGGTGGTTCAGGGGAAGATTACCACAGGAAAACGGGAGGAAATGATGGAGGAATGAGCGTTCAATGCACATCTTACGAGAGCGGTTGTCTTGCCGTGCCAGCAGCACGGCAAGACGATGAACAGAAAAATCAGTCCAGCTGTACACCCAGGCGGCGGGCGACGGCTTCATAGGCTTCGATCAGGCCACCGAGGCTCTGGCGGAAACGGTCTTTGTCCATTTTCTCCAGCGTTTCTTTGTCCCACAGGCGGCTACCGTCCGGGGAGAACTCATCACCCAGTACCACTTCGCCTTTGTACAGACCAAACTCCAGCTTGAAATCGACCAGAATCAGACCGGCATCGTCGAACAGTTTTTTCAGCACGTCGTTCGCTTTGTAGGTCAGCTCTTTCATGCGCGCCAGGTTCTCTTTGCTTACCCAACCAAAGGTTTCGCAGTAAGATTCGTTGACCATCGGATCGTGCATGGCGTCGTTTTTCAGGAACAGATCGAACAGCGGCGGGTTCAGCTCAATACCTTCTTCGATTCCAAGACGTTTCACCAGAGAGCCAGCAGCACGGTTACGCACGACACATTCAACCGGCACCATATCCAGTTTTTTCACCAGACATTCGGTATCAGAGAGCAGACGCTCCATTTGAGTCGGGATACCCGCTTCAGCCAGTTTGCTCATAATGAAGTAGTTGAACTTGTTGTTCACCATACCTTTGCGATCAAACTGCTCAATGCGCGCGCCATCCCCTGCTGACGTATCATTGCGGAATTCGAGCACCAACAGGTCCGGGTTTTCCGTGCTGTATACGGTTTTCGCTTTACCACGATACAACTCAGCTTGCTTTTGCATCTTTATCACTCCTGGGTGTGAATTAACGTTTTAAAATCTTTTGCTGTCTGGTGTGCCTGTCGTTTTGTCGGCTGTACCGTGAACGCCTTAACCGACCTACGCCGACAAACAAATTTCGTGCGAATTAACGCTAAAATCGCGTTTTTCTGCTGACGCACACGTTTGCGTATCATATCAGAAAAAAGGGCCGGATGACTCCAGCCCTGTATTTTTACTTGCTAAACGCAGCCTGGAAGACTGATACCAGTGCGTCGTTTTGGCTTTGGGTCAGCGTATGACCTTTTGGATCAATAAACTGTAAGCTGCTGCGGTTATCTAAATCACCGACCTGCAATTTGTAGTCGCCGGATGCCAGTTCAGGATCACGGGCGCCCAGTTCCTGCCAGTCGCTGTCAGACAGTGGCTTGTAAGTTACGGCCATGCTGCCCTGTGAACGAGTGCTGTCGGTCACTTTCATGCCCACTTTTTCCAGCGCAGCAGGCAGACGTTGCCATACTACGTTGAACGGACCACGCACGACCAGCATCGGTAAACCAGTGTCGTCAGCGCCGCTTTGTACATCCATTGTTGTGGAAGCACGGTTTTGCGCCGCATTAGCCGCGTCAGTGACGGATTTATCCAGGCCAGCGGAAATGACGTTCATCATCTCAGCACTGTAACGCTGCATAGACGCCGCATCTGCAACCGGCTTGCCAGCCTGCTCCAGGTTCAGCAATTTCACCGTTACCGCCTGCTGGTAACCCTGCGGTTTAACGGAGATTTGATAACGACCACGATATTGCTCGTCTTCGTCCAGACGGTTCCATTGTACCCAATCGGTGGTCAGCGTCTGACCGGCATCATCGCGTTGGGTAATGGTATAGTTTTTCGCCTGCAGCACGCTAACGACCTGCGGCCACAGAGTATTGCCACGACCATTTTCCACCAGCAGCGAAGCGGTATCGCCCGTGAACTGGGTACGCGCACCTGAAACCAGCGCCAGCGGCTGGGCTGGTGGACGAATATCTAACGCTTTGCCAACTGCGCCACTACCGTTAGTTACCGGAATCGCATAGTCGCCGGAGGTCACCGGCAAAATCATTCCTGCCGGGGCGTGAAGTTCTGCAAGCGGTGCCGCTTCCAGGTAGGCTTCATCGCCGCTCACCTGACGCTTATAACGTGAGTCCGAACTACAGGCTGCGAGTAAAAGAACAAGCGAAACACCCGCAACCTTCGCCAGGCGCGACTTTTGTACAGAGTAAGCCATCAAATCTCCCTAAACTTTACAGCAAACCGGCATGCTTAAGCGCCGCTCTGACCGTCTCACGACCACTGTCGGTGATTGGCGTCATTGGCAGGCGTAGCGTATCGGTCGCCACAAGACCCAGTTCCTTACATGCCCATTTCACAGGGATTGGATTGGGTTCGACAAATAGTTTGTTGTGTAATGGCATCAGACGCTGATTAATAACGCGTGCCTCGGCAAAATGCCCTTCTGCCGCCAGTTTGCACATCTGGGCCATATCTCGCGCTGCGACGTTAGCCGTAACGGAAATTACGCCATGACCGCCTAACTGCATGAAATCCAGCGCGCTCGCATCATCGCCGCTCAGCAGAACAAAATCGTCTGAAACCAGCTCTTTGATCTGGTTTACCCGCGTTAAGTTCCCTGTTGCTTCTTTGATTCCGACAATATTTTTTACTTTCGCCAGACGGCCCACCGTTTCTGGTAGCAGATCGCAACCAGTACGGGACGGCACATTATACAGAATTTGCGGCAGGTCAGTATGTTCAGCGATGGCTTTGAAATGCTGATACAGACCTTCTTGCGATGGGCGGTTGTAATAAGGGGTTACCGTCAGGCAGCCAACAACACCGCTGTCGTTGAAGCGCTGCGTCAGGTTAATGGCTTCTGTGGTGGCGTTAGCACCGGTCCCGGCAATCACCGGAATGCGCCCATCAGCCAGCTCCAGCGTCATCATCACGACATCGACATGCTCGTCATGGTTCAGAGTAGCGGACTCACCAGTAGTACCAACAGAAACGATCGCCGAAGTACCGCTGGCGACATGATAATCAATCAGTTTTTTTAAGCTAGCCCGACAGACATTACCTTTTTCATCCATCGGAGTAACAATCGCGACAATACTTCCCGTGAACATGGGCCATCCTCTGTGCAAACAAGTGTCTCAATGGTACGTTTGGTATGGCATTAAAAGCAAGCAAACAGAACCGTTCTGATTGTTGTATGCATGTTTTTTTTATGCTTTCCTTAGGAACATCTCACCCCCTTAAAGGAATAACCAGTTTGACACTGTCATCGCAACATTATCTGGTGATCACTGCGCTGGGTGCCGATCGCCCAGGAATTGTGAATACCATCACCCGTCATGTCAGTAGTTGCGGCTGTAATATCGAAGACAGTCGCCTGGCGATGTTGGGAGAAGAGTTCACGTTTATCATGCTGCTTTCCGGTTCATGGAACGCCATCACCTTGATTGAATCAACGTTACCGTTGAAAGGCGCCGAGCTGGATCTTTTAATCGTGATGAAACGAACGACCGCTCGCCCACGTCCACCTATGCCCGCATCTGTCTGGGTTCAGGTCGATGTGGCGGACTCCCCGCATTTAATTGAGCGCTTCACAGCACTTTTCGACGCGCACCATATGAACATTGCAGAACTGGTGTCACGCACGCAACCTGCTGAAAATGAAAGGGCTGCGCAGCTACATATTCAGATCACCGCCCACAGCCCGGCGTCTGCGGACTCAGCAAATATTGAGCAAGCGTTCAAAGCACTATGTACAGAACTCAATGCGCAAGGCAGTATTAACGTCGTCAACTATTCCCAACATGATGAACAGGATGGAGTTAATTAATGAATCCACTGAAAGCCGGTGACATCGCACCGAAATTTAGCTTGCCGGACCAAGACGGAGAACAAGTTAATTTGACCGACTTCCAGGGACAGCGTGTTCTGGTTTATTTCTACCCGAAAGCCATGACCCCCGGCTGTACCGTACAGGCCTGCGGCTTACGCGATAACATGGAAGAGTTAAAAAAAGCGGGCGTTGATGTGCTCGGTATCAGCACCGATAAACCTGAAAAACTTTCCCGTTTCGCAGATAAAGAACTGCTTAACTTTACGCTTCTGTCCGATGAAGACCACCAGGTATGCGAACAATTCGGCGTCTGGGGCGAGAAGTCTTTCATGGGCAAAACCTACGATGGTATTCACCGTATCAGCTTCCTGATCGATGCCAACGGCAAAATCGAACACGTATTTGACGATTTCAAAACCAGCAATCACCACGACGTAGTGCTTAACTGGCTAAAAGAACACGCCTGATTACTTTGCTCCATTCCGTGCTGGCTGCGCTTGCGGCCAGCACATTTCACATCCGGTGATGTAAATCACGCCCTGCGACACTCGTTTCAAAGCCCTTTTCGCTGAAGACTACTCTTGCGGGATTTGACCATCCGGCCAGGCATGGATTACTGCTTTGATTAGCGTTGCCAGTGGGATAGCGAAGAATACGCCCCAGAATCCCCACAGCCCGCCGAAAATCACCACCGATAAAATAATCACCAGCGGATGCAGGTTCACGGCTTCAGAGAACAACACCGGTACGAGTAAGTTGCCGTCCAGCGCCTGGATAATCAGATACACCGCGAAGCAGCTCCAGAACTCGGTGCCAGCGCCAAACTGGAATAGCGCCACGCCGACCACCGGAATGGTCACCACAAATGCGCCAATGTACGGAATAAGCACCGAGAAACCGACCAGCACCGCCAGCAGCAGCGAATAGTTCAGCCCGAAGAGTAAGAATCCCAGCCAGGTGGCGATCCCCACCACGATCATCTCCAGTACCTTGCCACGGATGTAGTTGGTGATTTGCTGGTTCATCTCCTTCCACACCTGCCCTGCCAGTCCACGGTTGCGCGGCAGCACCCGACGAACGGCATTCAGCATTTGCTCTTTGTCTTTCAGCAGGAAGAAGACCATCAATGGCACCAGCACCAGATAGACGGCAATGGTCAGCAAACCGACCAACGAGGCGAGGGAGATTTTCACCACTGAATCGCCCATGGTAAGCATCCGGCTACGCATATTCTCGGCCATCGCATCAATAATGCCCGCGTCCATCAACGCCGGATAGCGGCGCGGCAACGTGGCGGCAAAATCAGAAAGCTTATTGAGCATGCCCGGCATATCGCGGATTAAATAAATGCCCTGTTGCCAGGCGATAGGCATGACCACAAATGCCATCAGTAGCAGGATGCCAACAAACAGGACCAGCACAATCGACGTCGCCCAACGGCGGGAACAGCCAATAGATTGCAGGCGCACAGTGGGCCATTCCAGCAAATAGGCCAGCACAATAGCCACCAGCAGCGGCGCGAGTAATCCACTAAAGAAAAAGATAATGCCAAAACCGGCAACTAAAATAACCAGCAAGGCAATCGCTTCCGGGTCGCTAAAACGGCGGCGATACCATTGCATCAACATTTCGAGCATAAAGACCTTCCCTGAACCTCAAGAGGGGGATTGCGATCCGCAATTGTATCGAAATGTCACAAAAAAGACTTCGCTTTTTATGACGGATTCAGGAAACTAAAAAGTCATTTGAGTGGGTTAATCTTCACCGTTACACTCAAAGACGGCGCGGTGGGAACGATATTTCACAGTATCGGTCAAATGACTATCTCCAGAAATACAGGACAGAGGTTATGTTCAGGCAGTTGAAAAAAAACCTGGTTGCTACCCTCATTGCTGCTGTGACCCTCGGTCAGGTAGCCCCGGCGTTTGCCGATAGCGCAGACACCTTGCCGGATATGGGAACCTCCGCAGGAAGCACGCTTTCCATTGGTCAGGAAATGCAAATGGGCGACTATTATGTTCGCCAGTTACGCGGCAGCGCGCCGTTAATTAATGATCCGCTATTAACGCAATACATTAACTCGCTGGGGATGCGTCTGGTTTCGCATGCCAATTCAGTTAAGACGCCATTCCATTTCTTTCTGATCAATAACGACGAAATTAACGCCTTTGCTTTCTTTGGCGGCAACGTAGTGCTGCATTCTGCCCTGTTCCGTTATTCCGATAACGAAAGCCAACTGGCTTCGGTTATGGCGCATGAAATCTCCCACGTCACCCAGCGCCACCTGGCGCGAGCGATGGAAGATCAGCAACGTAGCGCACCACTCACCTGGGTCGGGGCGTTAGGTTCTATTTTACTGGCGATGGCCAGCCCGCAGGCGGGAATGGCAGCGCTGACCGGTACGCTGGCGGGAACACGCCAGGGGATGATCAGCTTCACCCAGCAAAACGAACAGGAAGCAGACCGCATTGGGATTCAGGTACTGCAACGCTCGGGGTTCGATCCGCAGGCGATGCCGACCTTCCTCGAAAAATTGCTCGATCAAGCGCGTTACTCTTCGCGTCCGCCGGAAATTTTGCTGACTCACCCGTTGCCGGAAAGCCGTCTGGCTGATGCTCGTAACCGTGCTAATCAGATGCGCCCGATGGTGGTGCAATCGTCAGAAGATTTCTATCTGGCGAAAGCGCGTACTCTAGGGATGTACAATTCCGGACGTAATCAGCTCACCAGCGACTTGCTGGATGAATGGGCGAAAGGCAATGTTCGTCAGCAACGGGCGGCACAGTATGGCCGTGCTTTACAGGCGATGGTAGCCAATAAATTCGATGAAGCACGGAAAACGCTTCAGCCATTATTGGCGGCAGAACCGGCTAACGCATGGTTTCTCGATCTGGCAACCGATATTGACCTTGGGCAACACAAAGCCAATGACGCGATCAATAGGCTGAAAAATGCCCGCGATTTACGCACCAGTCCGGTGTTGCAGCTCAACCTGGCAAACGCGTATCTGCAAGGCGGTCAACCGCAGGAAGCGGCCAATATTCTGAATCGCTATACTTTTAATAATAAAGATGACAGCAATGGCTGGGATTTGCTGGCACAGGCGGAGGCCGCGCTAAATAACCGCGATCAGGAACTGGCTGCGCGAGCAGAAGGTTATGCGCTGGCCGGGCGACTCGACCAGGCCATTTCTCTGTTAAGTAGCGCAAGTTCGCAGGTGAAATTAGGCAGCCTACAACAAGCGCGTTACGATGCGCGCATCGACCAGTTGCGCCAGTTGCAGGAACGCTTTAAGCCTTATACCAAGATGTAATTCGCATTAAAGGAAGAACAATGACCAAACAGGTAAAAATCTACCACAACCCACGCTGCTCAAAGAGCCGTGAAACGCTGAACCTGCTGAAAGAAAATGGTGTGGAGCCGGAAGTGGTGCTCTATCTTGAGACACCCGCCGATGCGGCAACGCTACGTAATTTGCTGAAAATGTTGGGTATGAATAGCGCCCGTGAACTGATGCGCCAGAAAGAGGACCTTTATAAAGAGCTGAATCTTGCAGGCAGTTCGCTTAGCGAAGAGGCGCTGATTCAGGCGATGGTGGATAATCCGAAGCTGATGGAACGCCCGATTGTGGTCGTGAATGGCAAAGCGCGTATTGGTCGTCCACCGGAGCAGGTGCTGGAAATCGTTGGTTAAGATGTACCCCTTCGGTAGCTAAGGCATATTGCCGGATGCGACGCTTGCCGCGTCTTATCCGGCCTACAAATACAATGAACTTGATTCGAGTAAGTCGGATAAGGCGCTCGCGCCGCATCCGACAATAAACGTCCTGTCTACAGCTTCAGGATCTCTTTCACAAACGGAATGGTCAACTTACGTTGTGCCGTAATCGATGCGCGATCCAGCTGATCCAACGTCATAAATAACGTGCGCATCTCTCTGTCGAGCCGCTTCAGCAAGAAACGTCCCACATCTTCCGGCAGTTCAAAACCACGCAAACGGGCGCGTAACTGTAAAGCCTGCAATTTGTCTTCATCAGAAAGTGGCTGCAACTTGTAGATCTGCCCCCAGTCGAGACGTGACGCAAGATCCGGTAACCCCAGATTCAACTGACGTGGTGGACGATCGCCAGTGATCAGCAACCGTGTTTTACCTGACTCCAGAATCCGATTGTAGAGATCGAAAATCGCCATCTCCCACAACTCATCGCCAGCAATACACTCAATATTGTCGATGCAAACCAGCGACAGTTGTTCCATACCATCGAGCACTTCCGGAACAAACCAGGTGCGTTTATCCAGCGGGACATAACCTACCGCATCGCCACGCTGCGACAATTCCGCGCAAGCCGCGTGCAGCAGATGGCTGCGCCCCGCGCCTTCGCGTGCCCAGAGATAGATGTAACCGCTATGTTCCTGACGCAGCACGTTTTTCATCGCGGCCAGTAAAGAGGAGTTATCCCCCGGCCAGAAACTTGCAAAGGTTTCGTCGTCAGGAAGATAAAGTGGCAAAGAGAGCTGTGCCGGTGTGTTCAGAGATACCTCAACCAGGGATTTCACAAAATCACGAGAAGTTTACCACAGAATTCCATCATGTTTGAACCGGGCAGCATTACTGCCCGGTCGCTACATTATTTTTCTGTTATATCGGCGTCTTCTGCATCCAACACCACTTCTTCCGGACGGAGCACGCTAATCAATTTAAAGATCAGGCTTAAGCCAATGCCGACGATGGTCGCCAACGCCATACCTTTCAGCTCTGCCGCACCGATGTTTACCTTCGCACCGCTGACACCGATGATCAGGATCACGGAAGTCAGGATCAAGTTCTGTGCTTTGTTGTAGTCCACTTTCGATTCAATAAGTACACGAATACCAGAAGCGCCGATGACACCGTAAAGCAGCAGCGAAACGCCGCCCATCACCGGCAGTGGGATCATCTGGATAGCCGCAGCCAGTTTACCAACACAGGAGAGCAGAATGGCGAAGATCGCCGCACCACCGATTACCCAGGTACTGTAGACTCGGGTGATCGCCATAACGCCGATGTTTTCCCCGTAGGTAGTGTTTGGCGTGGAACCAAAGAACCCGGAGATAACGGTCGACAGGCCATTAGCGAACATGGAACGGTGCAGGCCCGGATCGCGCAGCAGATCTTTTTTCACGATGTTAGCCGTTACCACCAGATGCCCCACGTGTTCGGCAATAACCACCAGCGCCGCAGGCAGAATGGTCAAAATGGCAAACCACTCAAAGCGCGGCGTGTAAAAGGTCGGCAGAGCAAACCAGTGAGCGTTAATAATCGGCGTGGTATCGACAATACCCATTGCGAAGGAGAGCGCGTACCCCACCAACACGCCAATCAAAATCGGGATAATCGCCAGGAAACCGCGGAACAGAACGGAACCTAAAACCGTAACCGCAAGGGTAGTAATGGAGATAATGATGGTTTTGGAATCTGGCATTTGCCCTTCAGTCGGGAGTAAGCCAGCCATGCCAGCGGCCACGCCCGCCAGCTCCAGACCGATGACAGCAACGATTGCCCCCATTGCAGCTGGAGGAAACAGCACATCCAGCCAGCCAGTCCCTGCTTTCTTCACAATAAAAGAAACCAGACAGAACAGCACGCCGCACATAATAAAGCCGCCCAGCGCGACTTCATAACCCAACGGCAACAGCAATAACACCGGAGAAATAAAGGCAAAGCTCGAACCAAGATAAGCCGGGATTTTCCCTTTACAGATGAAGAGATACAGCAGCGTTCCGATACCGTTAAATAACAGTACGGTCGCCGGGTTGATATGAAATAAGACGGGCACCAGGACGGTTGCACCAAACATGGCGAACAAATGTTGTAAACTAAGCGGGATTGTCTGTAAAAGTGGCGGTCTTTCACTCACCCCGATAGCACGGCGCGTCATAGTATTATCCTCTGTATATTATGTGTTATAGGCGCTTTACTCAAAAAAAAGCCGACTCTTAAAGTCGGCTTTAATTATTTTTTATTCGTTATTTCGTACCAAAGATTTTATCACCAGCATCGCCGAGGCCCGGGATAATGTATCCGTGCTCATTCAGCCCCTGGTCAATCGATGCGGTATACAGCTCGACGTCCGGATGCGCTTTTTCCAGCGCAGCGATACCTTCTGGCGCAGCCACCAGCACCAGCACTTTAATGCTGCTGCAGCCCGCTTTTTTCAGCAGGTCGATGGTCGCGATAACGGAACCACCGGTTGCCAACATTGGGTCAACGATCAGCGCCATACGCTCATCGATGTTAGAAACCAGTTTCTGGAAGTACGGTACCGGCTCCAGTGTTTCTTCATCACGGTACATACCGACTACGCTGATGCGCGCGCTCGGAACGTTTTCCAGAACACCGTCCATCATCCCCAGACCCGCACGCAGAATTGGCACCACGGTAATTTTTTTACCTTTGATCTGGTCAATTTCTACCGGGCCGTTCCAACCTTCGATAGTGACTTTTTCCGTTTCGAGGTCGGCGGTCGCTTCGTAAGTCAGCAGGCTACCCACTTCGGAAGCGAGTTCGCGAAAGCGCTTGGTGCTGATATCTTGCTCACGCATCAGTCCCAGCTTGTGTTTGACGAGTGGGTGTTTGACTTCCACGATCTTCATACTCTTTCTCCTTTGAGGGCAGCCACAAAAAAAATCGACGGATTATACCGCCATTCTTTTCATCGACAACATTTTTTTACTTGATGCTGATCAAGCATAGGCGGGGTTGCCAGGAATAGAGTAGCAAATCTCAGTACTCATCAGCTTTTGCGCCAGGATGCGCGAGACATGAAAAAACGGAAAAGTAAAAAAGAGCAAGCGTGGGCGGAAGCCTCTACTTTTGAGAAGGTGTTATACCGGAGCTATCAGGCAGCTTTTGTGATTTTTAGCCTGTGGACTGGCTGGGTGGTTTATGATGAAGTGCAGATGCGGCAAGACTCAGTTGCGACGATGTCGACGATTTACAATGTGCGTTTCATCTCACCGGAAGAAGCTGCAAGTAAAGGCTTATGTAAACTACATGGCCGGAACGCGAATTGCGATTTTCGATATACCTTCACCGTTGAATTTCAGGCGAGTGGACGCAAAAGAACAGCAGAATTTATTGATACATCCTGGAATCCCGGCAACAGAAAGTCTGTCTGTATCAATTATGTGAAAAGCAACCCCGAAATTGTAAAATTTTGCCACGCCTTCTGGTTCAAACTTCACAAAGGCTATTTTGGATTCCCCTTTGGCTTCTGGTCATTGACCATAATGGGTGCATTAGGCATCGCTGTAACCATTGCCGCTGAAAAAGTAAAACAGCGATTTCGGCGAGCATCTCAACCGCCACCAAAACAGCAGTGGTATCGGATTAGCGACAGGCAAACCGGACAGCTACTGTTGGAAACAAATAATAAAAAAGAGGTCAATATTCTGCTGAATCAAAAGAAAATAACCGCCATCAGAGGCGGGGGAAACAGCGAGATTGTGACGATCAACGGCAGGAAAATAGCGCGTTCCTGGGTTATTTACGAGGTGATTGAACGCAATTCCAGGCGCACGAAGAAAAAAGCATCCTAACGCGGCCAGCTTTCGCTGGTCGTTCCATGATTACAGCTTCTCGCCGTTAGAGACGATCACCTCTTTATACCAGTTGAACGATTTTTTACGGCTGCGTGCTAGCATGCCGTTACCTTCGTTATCTTTATCAACGTAAATAAAGCCGTAGCGTTTTTTCATCTCGTTAATATGGGCTGCGAGATAATCAATACGGTACTGGTCGTTCACCGTACCGTCGCTTTCCTGCACGTCGATCGAGCCAAAACCGTTCTCTACGATAAACAGCTGTAGCTGATAGTGGTCACAGAACCAGTTCAGCGAATAGCGCAGCCCTACCGGGTCAATCTGCCATCCCCAATAGAATTTATGCACGTATGGGTTAGAAACCAGGCTGGTTGTTTATCTCGTTAAAGGTCATCCAGTACTTCACTGGATGCTGATAATGGGTGAAGACAACCTGGGCAAAGCGCACGAAGAAGTCGATGAGTTTACGGTTACGCCTGCCGTCATTACATCAGCCACGTTTTCATAGCAAAGTTATCGAAGCGACGGATAGCGCCGCCCATTTTTAGCGCGGTGCCGCCAATATCAAATGCTGCAATGCCCATCGTTCTCATCCTTCCCGAATGGTAAAACGACACGCTGACTTCTCGTTTCCGCAAAAACAGAAACCGATTTCAGTTGCACCATGTGCATTCAACGCAACTGATGCAAGGACAAAAATGTACCCGGTTTCATTTTCGTGAATAGTATCAAAGTTGACCGCGTTCTCAGGCCGAACGGCAAAAATCCACCCCCTAAAAAATGGATGCACAATGGGCTCGCAAACGTTTGCTTAGACTGTTAGAATTGCGCCGATTTTTCTTGCTAACGCAAACGCGTGGAGACTTAGCAGTGACCGACAAAACCTCTCTCAGCTATAAAGATGCCGGTGTTGATATTGACGCAGGAAACGCTCTGGTTGACCGAATCAAGGGGACTGTGAAGAAAACCCGTCGCCCGGAAGTGATGGGGGGATTGGGTGGATTCGGCGCATTGTGCGCGCTGCCGCAAAAATATCGAGAACCCGTACTGGTTTCCGGCACTGACGGTGTAGGCACCAAGCTACGTCTGGCGATGGACTTAAAACGTCACGACACCATTGGTATTGATCTGGTCGCCATGTGCGTTAATGACCTGGTGGTGCAAGGCGCGGAACCGCTGTTTTTCCTCGACTATTACGCAACCGGAAAACTGGATGTTGATACCGCTTCAGCGGTGATCAGCGGCATCGCGGAAGGTTGTCTGCAATCGGGCTGTTCGCTGGTGGGTGGCGAAACGGCAGAAATGCCGGGGATGTATCACGGCGAAGATTACGATGTCGCTGGTTTCTGTGTTGGGGTGGTAGAAAAATCAGAAATCATCGACGGTTCTAAAGTTAGCGACGGCGATGTGCTCATTGCGCTCGGCTCCAGCGGCCCGCACTCGAACGGTTACTCGCTGGTACGCAAAATTCTCGAAGTCAGCGGTTGCGACCCGCAAACTACAGAGCTGGACGGAAAACCTTTAGCCGATCATCTGCTGGCGCCAACCCGTATTTATGTGAAGTCAGTGCTGGAATTGATTGAAAAGGTTGATGTTCACGCCATTGCGCACCTGACCGGCGGCGGTTTCTGGGAAAACATTCCTCGCGTATTACCAGAAAACACTCAGGCAGTGATTGATGAATCCTCCTGGCAGTGGCCGGAAGTGTTCAACTGGCTGCAAACGGCAGGTAACGTCAGCCGCCATGAAATGTATCGTACCTTCAACTGCGGCGTCGGGATGGTTATCGCCCTGCCTGCTCCGGAAGTGGACAAAGCTCTCGCCCTGCTCAATGCCAACGGTGAAAACGCGTGGAAAATCGGTATCATCAAAGCTTCTGATTCCGAACAACGCGTGGTTATCGAATAATGAATATTGTGGTGCTTATTTCCGGCAACGGAAGTAATTTGCAGGCAATTATTGATGCCTGTAAAACCAACAAAATTAAAGGCACCCTACGGGCAGTTTTCAGCAATAAGGCCGACGCGTTCGGCCTTGAGCGCGCCCGCAAAGCAGGTATCGCAACGCATACGCTAATTGCCAGCCAATTTGACAGTCGGGAAGACTATGATCGGGAGTTGATGCACGAAATCGACATGTACGCACCCGATGTAGTAGTTCTGGCCGGTTTTATGCGCATTCTCAGCCCAGCGTTTGTTTCCCACTACGCCGGACGTTTGCTAAACATTCACCCTTCCCTGCTACCGAAATATCCCGGCTTGCATACCCATCGTCAGGCGCTGGAAAATGGCGATGAAGAACACGGTACATCAGTGCATTTCGTCACCGATGAGCTGGACGGCGGCCCGGTGATTTTGCAGGCTAAAGTTCCGGTTTTTGCCGGTGATACGGAAGATGAAATCACCGCTCGCGTGCAAACTCAGGAACATGCTATTTACCCGCTGGTCATTAGCTGGTTTGTTGATGGTCGTCTGAAGATGCATGAAAACGCCGCGTGGCTGGATGATCAGCGTCTTCCACCGCAGGGCTACGCTGCCGACGACGAGTAATCTTCCGCATATTTAAAGCGCCAGCGCTACTGCTGGCGCTTCTCATTTCTCCTGTAAATCGCAGGCTTCAGCAGTTTTTTTCCCCCTTTTCTGGCATAGTTGGACATCTGCCAACATTGCTCGCCATAATATCCAGGCAGTGTCCCGTGAATAAAACGGAGTAAAAGTGGTAATGGGTCAGGAAAAGCTATACATCGAGAAAGAGCTCAGTTGGTTATCGTTCAATGAACGCGTGCTTCAGGAAGCGGCGGACAAATCTAACCCGCTGATTGAAAGGATGCGTTTTCTTGGGATCTATTCCAATAACCTTGATGAGTTCTATAAAGTTCGCTTCGCTGAACTGAAGCGACGGATCATTATTAGCGAAGAACAAGGTTCTAACTCTCATTCCCGCCATTTGCTGGGCAAAATTCAATCCCGCGTGCTGAAAGCCGATCAAGAATTTGACGGCCTTTACAATGAACTGCTACTGGAGATGGCGCGTAACCAGATCTTCCTGATTAATGAACGCCAACTCTCCGTTAATCAACAAAACTGGCTGCGTCATTATTTTAAGCAGTATCTGCGTCAGCACATTACGCCGATTTTAATCAATCCTGACACTGACTTAGTGCAGTTTCTGAAAGATGATTATACCTATCTGGCGGTGGAGATAATTCGTGGCGATACCATCCGTTACGCGCTGCTGGAGATCCCATCGGATAAAGTTCCGCGCTTTGTGAATTTGCCGCCGGAAGCACCGCGTCGACGCAAGCCAATGATTTTATTGGATAACATTCTGCGTTACTGCCTTGATGATATCTTCAAAGGCTTCTTTGATTATGACGCGCTGAATGCCTATTCGATGAAGATGACCCGCGACGCCGAATACGATTTAGTACACGAGATGGAAGCCAGCCTGATGGAGCTGATGTCTTCCAGTCTGAAACAGCGTTTAACCGCAGAGCCAGTACGTTTTGTTTATCAGCGTGATATGCCTAACGCGCTGGTTGAAGTGTTGCGTGAGAAACTGACTATTTCCCGTTACGACTCAATCGTCCCTGGCGGTCGTTACCACAATTTTAAAGACTTTATTAATTTCCCTAATGTCGGCAAAGCGAATCTGGTTAACAAACCACTGCCGCGTTTACGCCATATCTGGTTTGATAAAGCCCAGTTCCGCAACGGTTTTGATGCCATTCGCGAACGCGATGTTCTGCTCTATTACCCTTATCACACCTTTGAGCATGTACTGGAACTGTTGCGTCAGGCCTCGTTCGATCCGAGCGTGCTGGCGATTAAAATCAACATTTACCGTGTGGCAAAAGATTCACGCATCATCGACTCGATGATCCACGCAGCGCACAACGGCAAGAAAGTGACCGTGGTGGTTGAACTACAGGCACGTTTTGACGAAGAAGCTAACATTCATTGGGCGAAGCGACTAACCGAAGCTGGCGTGCACGTTATCTTCTCTGCGCCGGGGCTGAAAATTCACGCCAAACTGTTCCTGATTTCACGTAAAGAAAACGGTGAAGTCGTCCGTTACGCGCATATCGGGACCGGGAACTTTAACGAAAAAACCGCACGTCTTTATACCGACTATTCGCTGCTGACCGCCGATGCGCGCATCACCAACGAAGTGCGGCGGGTGTTCAACTTTATTGAAAACCCATACCGTCCGGTGACATTTGATTATTTAATGGTGTCGCCGCAAAACTCCCGCCGTCTGTTGTATGAAATGGTGGATCGCGAGATCGCCAACGCACAACAAGGGCTGCCCAGCGGTATTACTCTGAAACTGAATAACCTGGTCGATAAAGGACTGGTCGATCGTCTGTATGCGGCATCCAGTTCCGGCGTGCCGGTAAATCTGCTGGTACGCGGGATGTGTTCGTTGATCCCCAATCTGGAAGGCATTAGCGACAATATTCGTGCTATCAGCATTGTTGACCGTTACCTTGAACATGATCGGGTATATATTTTTGAAAATGGTGGCGATAAAAAGGTTTACCTCTCTTCCGCCGACTGGATGACGCGCAACATTGATTATCGTATTGAAGTGGCAACGCCGCTGCTCGACCCGCGCCTGAAGCAGCGGGTACTGGATATCGTAGATATTCTGTTCAGCGATACGGTGAAAGCACGTTATATCGATAAAGAACTCAGTAATCGCTACGTTCCCCGCGGTAATCGCCGGAAAGTTCGGGCGCAGTTGGCGATCTACGACTACATAAAATCACTCGAACAACCAGAATAACCTATGCCAATACACGACAAATCCCCTCGCCCGCAGGAGTTTGCTGCGGTCGATCTTGGTTCAAACAGTTTCCACATGGTTATTGCCCGTGTGGTGGATGGCGCCATGCAGATTATTGGCCGCCTGAAACAACGGGTACACCTGGCAGATGGTCTGGGGCCAGATAATATGTTGAGTGAGGAGGCGATGACGCGTGGTTTAAGCTGTCTGTCGCTGTTTGCCGAGCGCTTGCAAGGTTTCTCTCCCTCTAGTGTCTGCATTGTCGGGACACATACACTGCGTCAGGCGCTGAACGCTACTGATTTTCTGAAACGCGCCGAAAAGGTTATTCCCTATCCGATTGAAATTATTTCCGGCAACGAAGAGGCTCGTCTGATTTTTATGGGGGTGGAACATACCCAGCCGGAAAAAGGTCGCAAACTGGTTATTGATATTGGCGGCGGCTCAACGGAGCTGGTAATTGGAGAAAATTTCGAACCGATTCTCGTCGAAAGCCGCCGGATGGGTTGCGTTAGCTTTGCCCAGCTTTATTTTCCGGGCGGAGTCATCAATAAAGAGAATTTTCAGCGCGCACGCATGGCGGCTGCACAAAAACTGGAAACATTAACCTGGCAATTCCGTATTCAGGGCTGGAACGTTGCTATGGGGGCTTCCGGCACCATTAAAGCCGCCCACGAAGTGTTGCTGGAAATGGGCGAGAAAGACGGCATCATCACACCAGAGCGCCTCGATAAACTGGTGAAAGAAGTTTTACGGCATCGTAACTTCTCGGCGTTAAGTTTGCCGGGTCTTTCGGAAGAACGTAAAACAGTTTTTGTTCCTGGTCTGGCTATTTTGTGTGGTGTATTTGATGCCTTAGCTATTCGTGAACTGCGGCTTTCTGACGGGGCGCTGCGTGAAGGCGTTTTGTATGAAATGGAAGGACGTTTCCGCCATCAGGATGTGCGTAGCCGCACCGCCAGCAGTCTGGCCAACCAGTATCACATTGACAGTGAACAGGCCCGACGGGTGCTCGACACAACTATGCAAATGTACGAACAATGGCGGGAACAGCAACCGAAGCTGGCGCATCCACAACTGGAAGCATTACTGCGCTGGGCCGCCATGCTACATGAAGTCGGATTAAGCATTAATCATAGCGGCCTTCATCGCCATTCTGCGTATATCTTGCAAAACAGCGACTTGCCAGGGTTTAATCAGGAACAACAACTGATGATGGCGACGCTGGTGCGTTATCATCGTAAAGCGATTAAGCTCGACGATTTGCCACGCTTTACGCTGTTTAAGAAAAAACAGTTCCTGCCGTTAATTCAACTGTTGCGTCTTGGCGTATTACTTAACAATCAACGTCAGGCAACCACAACACCGCCGACATTGACTCTGATTACTGATGATAGCCACTGGACGTTACGTTTTCCGCATGACTGGTTTAGCCAGAACGCGCTGGTATTGCTTGATCTGGAAAAGGAGCAAGAATACTGGGAAGGCGTGAATGGCTGGCGGTTAAAAATTGAAGAAGAAAGCACGCCGGAAATCGCGGCTTAATATGAAATGAAAACGGGCCAACCTGTTGCGTTGGCCCAAATGAATTACGCGCTTTCTCGAACAGGTTCTCTTTCAGCCGTAATCGCAATTAACGGCTGCGGTTCACCAATCAAAAAGCCTTGCAGGTAATCAATACCCAAAGAGTGTACGGCTTTGCGAATCTCTTCATTTTCAACATACTCCGCAACCACTTGCATTTTCTTCATTCGTGCCAGATGACAAATCGATGCCACTATCTGGTAATCCAGACTATTCGAGGCAATATTACGGATGAAGCTGCCATCAATTTTTAATAAATTGGCATTCACATTTTTTAGCCGCGCATAACTTGCGTATCCGGTGCCGAAATCATCAATAGCAATCTGGCATCCTAACTCCTGAAGATGTTGTAACGTATTCTGTGCCTGCTTAACATTGGTAAGGGCATTACTTTCGGTGACTTCAAAGATAAGCTGCCACGCCTCTATTTGGTATTTCGCTAATAACTTACTAATTTTAACAGGAAAGCGGGCCTGACAAACTGAAGTTGGCGACAAATTAATCGCAAATCGTTGGGCGGGCATTTTCTCTTTATTTTCCGCCATAAATTGCAATGTATGTTCGATGACCCACATGTCGATACTGGACGATAAGCCAAATTCATGCGCAACCGGCAAGAAATTATCAGGATTGATGAGTTCATCATTCTCCCCTCGCATACGCAGCAAAATTTCATGATAGATATCGCCGCGCACTCCAGTAATTGGCTGGGCCATAAGGCAAAAATCGTCGTGCTCAAGCGCCTGCTGTAGCCGATTCATCATTGCCACTTTGTCTTTTAATTCTCGCTGCAGATACATTGCTCCGCGACGCTGCATATTTTCCGGGGCATTAGTCACTATAGAGAGTTCAGCAACCGTACTTAACTCGCCTAACAGCAAATAAATATGATTCACTGGCGAACGGACATAGCAATAGCTGACACCAATCTGTGGTTGCAATGGCATATCATCCCAAAAGAAACGAAACTGCTTAAGATGGTTATCCAATGCGATAATGCGCTCCTGGTGAGACTCTGTATTCAGTCGCAGCGCGAGATCATTGCCAGAAAGCTGATAAACGTCTTCTCCGGGTTCCAGTAAAGGTGCCAGCCAATGTGAAAGCTTTTGTTTGTATTGGATACGCAGCATGATGCCATAGTTCTTTACCAGCATTTCCATACCGGGAATGCGTAAAAAACATAGCGCGGACCAGGGCGCATCACGCAACGCGCGATTCAAAGCTCGAACATTCGGCAGATGAACAACCGGGTCCACGTAAGCCAGTCGCTGAATGCGTTTGGTCACCGCTCGTTGACGCGTTGCCAGAACCGCCATGTAATTGACGATAAAAGAAAATACCAGATAGCTGGAGGAGGTTATGGTTAGTTGAGTGGTATACCCATGATAAAGGGGAATATAATTCTGGTAGCTATGGATACTGATCATCAGCACTATTGCCCAGAGCAACGAGATCAGCTTGTAGCCATAACGCATCGCTCCCCACATCATCAGCGGCAGCAATAACGACAAGGTATAGTTGGTGCTGAAAATTGTGCTTTTTTCATTTAAAGGCATACATAGCAGAAATAACAATGCGCCCAGAGCAAGCAACCACAGCGCGAACTCTTTTTTTGTAACTTTACTGTCAATCTGTTGTTTTAATTGAGAATAATAGCTTCGTAAATAAAATGGATTTCGTACAGAACGAACGATGAAGTAGCAAAGCGGGACGCCTATCAGATTACCCACCAGTAAAGCCTGATAATTAATTAAGGTTCCCAGATTAAAGGGCATGACGCCAACCAGATTTGTTCTGTTCGCCAGTAAACCTACAAACGCCGCAAACTGGAAGAGCACCAGAAACAACGTTGCAGGGAAAACAATCTGCCAAAAAATGCGCTGGGAAATTAAGCGGGTATCGCCATGTGAAACGTTGTTACGTCGGGGAGTAAACACCCTGTAGCCGCCCCAACAAAGAATGATAATGATAATGAAATTAACCGTTAACGAGAGCGTTTCATAAAAACCAAGCTCGGCATACTTGCGAATAAAAATCCCTAAAGCAATACCTGGCAATGCTGCCCAGCTAAAAAACATCATCATACTGATCATCAGCGCTAGCGGCAGATAAAAGAGAAAAACTTCACCAGAAGAAATATGTGCGTACGTATTTATATGGGCAAAAACAGGCAAGATTATAGACGGCAGGATCAGCGGAAGCCCCCACCATTTATCACGTATATTTATATAAGTTGCATTCAGTTTCATAGATGCTCAGCAGAACCCCTTACATCCTGAAAGGGTGTATTCAGACAGGCATCCCACCTGACTTCGATGGATGATTATTCATCGCAATTAAGGAGCATTGATTCTAATTGTCATATGAAAGTTCCAATTGATATATATCAAACAAAATTACCCTGTTCAATGAATTATTACGTTTATCATGTTAACCCGTCATTATTACATCATTATTGTAAATAATTAAATTAACTTCCATAACATTAAAATATGTATCAACTGACGCTTTTTTACATAATGAACAATTGACCATTGCGCCCGGGTATGCCTTAATGTAAGTACCGTCCATGGCATGGACATACTTTGAGGAACCCTTTGTGAGTCAGCCAACCAGTATGCGAAAACGACACCGATTTAACAGTCGCATGACTCGTATCGTATTGCTTATCAGCTTTCTCTTCTTCTTTGGCCGCTTTATCTACTCCTCCGTTGGCGCCTGGCAGCATCATCAGAGCAAAAAAGAAGCTCAGCAATCCACATTCTCTATCGAATCCCCGGTACAACGTTAGCGGTTACCTTCGTCACCTTTACTGAACAAGACGGCTCAATGCTGTCAGATACGGTTGCTCTTTGTTGTTATCAAAGCGGCAGGCATTTATTTATCTAAATTTTTACCTCTTTGTTCTGATTTCGAATCATTCTGCAATAAGACGCAATGTATATTAAACATAATATATATGTTTTTATTATGCGTTAATGCATATATATTTATTCAATGAATTTAAATAAATTTAATCTATTCCTTCATAGTCTATACATTTACTTTCCTCTTTCGATGATCTTAAATGTCTTGTTTTTCGTAAAGTCTATAACAAGGAATAGTGATGAAATTTAAAAAATGTCTTCTGCCTGTGGCAATTTTAGCGTCATTCATGTTGGCAGGATGCCAATCAAATGCTGACGATCATGCCGCCGATGTTTATCAAACTGATCAACTGAATACCAAGCAAGAAACTAAAACCGTTAATATCATTTCCATTCTTCCCGCAAAAGTTGCCGTAGACAACTCCCAAAATAAACGGAACGCACAAGCCTTCGGCGCACTTATTGGCGCAGTCGCTGGCGGCGTTATCGGCCACAACGTCGGGTCTGGCAGTAATTCCGGAACGACGGCAGGTGCAGTTGGCGGCGGAGCTGTAGGCGCAGCAGCAGGTTCTATGGTGAATGATAAAACCTTAGTGGAAGGTGTTTCTTTAACTTATAAGGAAGGCACCAAAGTGTATACATCCACACAGGTGGGTAAAGAATGCCAGTTTACGACGGGTTTAGCTGTCGTTATTACCACAACGTATAACGAAACGCGTATTCAGCCAAATACCAAATGTCCTGAAAAGAGCTAATAATCAGGAGGAGTCATGAAGAAAGTTTTTCTTTGCGCCATCTTAGCCTCCTTAAGCTATCCGGCTGCCGCCTCATCATTGCAGGATCAACTCTCGGCTGTCGCAGAAGCGGAACAGCAAGGTAAAAATGAAGAGCAAAGGCAGCATGACGAATGGGTCGCGGAGCGCAACAGGGAAATTCAACAAGAGAAACAGCGTCGCGCAAACGCTCAGGCCGCCGCCAATAAAAGAGCGGCGGCAGCAGCAGCGGATAAGAAAGCTCGCCAGGATAAACTGGACGCCGAAGCCACTGCGGATAAAAAACGCGATCAAAGTTATGAAGATGAGCTGCGCAGCTTAGAGATTCAGAAACAAAAACTGGCGCTGGCGAAAGAAGAAGCCCGCGTTAAGCGCGAGAACGAATTTATCGATCAGGAGCTGAAGCACAAAGCCGCGCAAACTGATGTCGTGCAATCTGAAGCTGACGCTAACAGGAATGTGACAGAAGGTGGTCGCGATTTGATGAAAAGCGTGGGTAAAGCAGAAGAGAATAAATCGGACAGTTGGTTTAATTAATCGCTGTCAGTAACTTCAAGCCTATGATTCGTGAGGATTACAGGCTTTTTTATATTGCTAACTTTAGTCAGCAATATAAAAAACCCTCTGTAGCAACAGAGGGTTTTGTTCATTCATAGTGCAGGAATTAAATCATTCCACTCAATTATTTACGGTAAGCATAACCAATTGAATGGTAACAACTTTATTAAATCCGTTTTTTGGCGTACCGTTTTATATACCGTCACCGGGAAACTGTGACCTGTTTCGTCAGGGTGTCGTACTGACGTTCGCAGACCCGCCCGGCTTCGGCTGCCCGGTCAGCGTATTCTGCCAGGACTCGGTTTCTTTCGAGAGATTGGCGGAGCACGTCGGCAAGCAAAATTCCGGTGTCTGCGGCTGACGGCCCAGCGCCGACAGTGGCGTTATACTGCCTGAGCTGCTTGTCGATGGCAATGAGCTGCTGCTGCAACCTGCCAGCGCGAGCGGCAGCATCAAGAGCATCATTGCGCGCCTGGTCGATCCTTTGCTGAGCTTCACGTTCATTGGTCGCTTTCTCCTGCTCATCCTTCTGGCGAGTTTTATCATCTTCGGCTTTACGGTCTGCCTTTGCCTGTGCATATCCGGCATCATACTGTTGGCTGCCGTGAACCTTCCATGCAACGATGCCACCGACTACCAGCGCAGAGAGCAACACAACAATGATCAGCTGCCTCCAGTACGCTTTTATGAATGCCAAAATCATACCAGCGCCTTTTTCGCAGCAGCATAGCGCGCCCGGCGGTCATCAATTCCGTTCTGGCCACCGTTGATAATCTGCGTGACTCGCACCAGGTCACCGGTATATTTCAGGCAGCCATTCACAGAGTAGAACCAGGCAGCGCTGCGGGCGGCATACGCATCCTGTGCCAGCAGTTCAGGCTGAGACACCAGATCGGCTTTGATAGCGTTCCCGCAGGCGCGATAATTGTTCAGGCCAGTGATCTGAATAAGCCCACGCCCACGGTAGAACCATCCATCAGTCGGGCCCTTGTTTCCCATGCGCTTGCTGTACACCAGATTGGCGATCGCACGCTGGCACTCCAGAGGAAGCGACGGCTCACCCTGGCGGCGGCCAAGCGCATTCGCCTGCTGTTGAGTAATGCGCCCGGTGCGAATGAAGTCAGCAAGACCAGCAACGCTGTAGTTGAAGCTCTCCACCAGGCGCGTAAAGCCTGTACTCTCATGCCCGGTCTGCGCGATAAACATCGCCTGATCGTCAGGATTAGTAATGCCAAACTCCTGCATGGCGGCGGTAATGTGTGGATGCCAGCGCGTCGCCAGCTCAGTACTGATACCAGCAGCGCGCTGGAACTGGTTAATGTCCATGTTGAGACCTCGTTAATTTGAATATCTGAACCACATTCCCCTTGGTTTTAATAAGCGCAGCAAGGAACACCGCTTTAATGATTACCTCTGACCAATCTGCGCTGATGTAATAGCCATAGAATGTGCGGATAGGGACGCTGGCGGCGGAGACAATTAGCAGGTATGCGAGCCATCCACCCCAGCGGCGATGGCGTGACCCGTCACGACGAAACAGAAGAACGCGAATGGCTATAGCGCCGCAGATAACAGCGTTAAGAATGAGTTCAGGACTGGTCATCGTCTTTTCTCCCCGGGATAAGGTCGCGCGGATTTTCAGAACGGTGATACAACCAGACGCCAAACCTGACAGCCACGATTGAAGAGACGAAAGCACCGGCAGAGAACACAACACCTTTTTCGAACATGTCAGATGTTACGCCGGGGAGGATGGCTGCGAAGCCAATGAGAATGGTTGCCGTTGGTTTGTAGAAGAGGAGGCCGCAGAAGAAGCTGATGACAGCCAGGAGCAAGCGCCGCTTTATCGGATACTCTGCCGCAAAGGTAACAAAAATTACCGCACCCGCCAGACCACCGATCACCACCTCAGACGGAACGCCAACCAACCAGGCACCAAGAGCACACAAGCTAAGCCCATGATTGATGTCTGAAACCGTCATGGATGCAGACATAGTGACCACCGTAAAGTATGCATAATGAACCCCCCTTAGTTTGTGAGTTTATGATACATGATAATCCTTATACGGATAGATTTCGTTCGGATTGTTCCTATCGAAATTACCTAAAGGGTGATAAAATGTTTATTTACTTTTTACAATGGCGAGAATGATGTACTTCGATAATTTGGTATTAATCACAATTTTTACGATCTGCATTGTCGTTGCAAGCTTTGTTTTTAACTCTGCTGAAATAAATACCAGCAATAACAGAAACATAACTATTGATGGTTTCAGAGGGCTATTGGCACCAATGGTGCTTCTTCATCACTTCGTCTTGACGTACAACTGGAAGGCTGAAGGAACATGGGCAGTAAATAGTCTATTTGTTGGAAATCTTGGATCAATTCCTGTTTCACTTTTTTTCATGATTACCGGGTACCTTTTTGTAGGCAAAATATCTAAAGGTGTAAGATCGTGGCCTGAGTTAGCGGCTGGCAGGATATTCAGAATATATCCATTATACATCCTCATGCTGGCAATAATATACAGCGTTTACTTTGTTACATATGATGGGGAGACCTCGCTATCTTCTCTTGTTAAATCTTTAGCTGCCGGAATGGCTTTCTTCCTTCAGCCTCTTAATGGGTACAACATTGGCAGAAGCATCAGCGGCGTGCAGTGGACTTTATTCTATGAGGCTCTGTTTTACATATCACTCCCACTACTAAGCCTTATCATTAAAAAAGGTGGTTCCTCAAAAATATACGGCGCACTGTCCGCTGTTGTTTTGATTTTATGTCTTTATGCAACGTCTGTGCGCTACGAGCTATTCATTTTATTTGCGATAGGTGGGATTGCATATTACGTGACTAAGCTAAAAATCAATTTCTTAAAAAGTAATACATGTTCTATTTTTGCAATTATTATATGCGCCATAGCATTTACACAGACTCCTAGCTACTCTTTATATCAAATGCTGCTTGTTGGAATGCTTTTCATTTTAATTTCATCTGGAAATGATATCTTTGGCGCTCTTCGCAAAAATGGCCTAGTTTATTTAGGAGACATAAGCTACAGCATATACCTTACTCATGGATTTATACTGTACTCAGCATTTACTGTTTTTAATATTTATGATTTTTATGGCGTTACCAGAACAGAATTCTATGCTTTATTCCCGATGATATTATTTGTTACTGTAATAGCATCAATAATTACATACAAAATGGTTGAAACCCCATTCATAAAAACTGGGAAAAACCTAAGCGCAACATTGCTAAAAAAGAATACAACAACTATCTAAAAAAATGGCCCTTAACGGGCCATTTTTTTTATGATGTTCTAAAGATAGACGTATCTCTGTACTCCCACCACTCTGGCTGAGTCCGCCCAGAGATAGCCCCTCCAACAGGGCAGGTATTACCATGGCAGTAAACGGCACGGGAGCCAAGATCAACGGTTGATGCCGTAGTGATATGGCTATCGTAATAATACCATTGTTCACCACTGCTAGATCCTCCACACAAAGCAGCAGAGATATCGCAGTTTTTTAGGTATACCTTTATGGCGTTTAAGCTCCCTGCTGAGTTAAGCGCTCCAATAGTGCAGCGCCTAAATTCCCATTTATCGTTCACAGTTCCACTGAGAGTACCTGATACTGGTCCAATATTATCTTCGAAAAGAACCCGGTTTGTTATATTTGACCCATCAGAGCCTGGTTGGGCCAGGCTCATTGTGATCCCACCAGTAGTAAAATCACATTCCCGAACGGTGAAATTCACTGTTTTAGCTACGTAATTAGTTGTCTTCACCCCTGGGATCTGAAGGTTCAGCCTCAGGCCGCCAAATCCTGAAACATCAGCTTTAATGCGCTCGATAAGAACATCATCTGCAAGGCGCCATTGCATTGATGGACTTGAAGGGTTTGCGAACCATACAGGTGCAATGATCACGCTTGCTGGCGCGCGGTCAATCAAAGCTTTGTATATGGTAACGTCTTGAACAATTATCTTCTTACCGAGATAAGCATACGGGCGCGTATAATCCATAGTATTCGGGTAACCACCTGCCATATATACCAGAATAAAAGGGTTTGGTAGCCCATTGGCATACACTTTAACTCTTCTTACAGTTACATCCCCTTCCCACCCCTGACCGTAATCCTGTCTGCACCCTACTAGATATTCTGCTGCTGCTGCACCACCTGAGTACCAGTACTCGATGTCTTCCACAAGAAGTTGCCCACCTCCAGTAAGATGGATGCCGCCAGCAATAGTAGTAAAGTCAACGTTGCTGGTTACCCCCTGCAACTTACAATCTCGTACTGTCATGTTCCAGGCCATCGCATGAGCACCAAAGGCATTAGCAATGGTGCATTTCTCGATGACTGTGTCGCGCATAAAATTGCCATCAACAAATGCCCACCCGTAAGGGAATGCACAGTTATGGATGTGAACAAATGCAGTGCTAAACAGGCTTATTGCGTACTGACTGCTTTCTGCAAAGTTATTACTTGCCAGCAAGGATTCGATCTCTATGAATGCACATTGCGAAATGGATAAAAAAGAGTGTGCTACCATAGATGTTGAGCGGTGGTCATATGCACCACCAATAAATTTCACATTATTCCTGCTACACTGAACGATATTTTCTATGCGTGCTGTACCAGGGTAAGATCCTGTTAATACAACTTTTGGCAGATAACATGTAATGCGATTAGTTAATGGTTTAACGCTCGCGGTAACCGTTCCATTCAATGCATAAAGTGAAGGTGTGCTCCTGAAAATGCTTCTGTCAGTCGCAGTAAGCACCAGTGTATCTGTTTTTCTGATTACCTGTCCAGTTGATCTGAGATAAGCCCTGTCATTCACATTATCTTCAGCAACATAGGAAAATGTGCATTGCCCAAATTGCAGTAAAATGCTTGACGTATCCTGATTGATACTAGTTAACCCAGCATTAAACCCAGTTAAAACTTGTTCATTTGGTTCAGTAACTCGGAGAACAGATCCATTATTTGTGATTGTGGTATCAACAACAGAAAGGTCTAAGTTGATGGTTAACTTGCTCATATCATAAGCAACATCAAATGTGCTTACCTGAGATGAGATCTTAATTTCACCGTAACAAATCGCGTTAAATTTTAGGTAAGAAAGGGTTCTGAAATACTTGCTAATCTGGCTGGTTACATCAACGTTGGAGACCACATCGCACCATGAAGAAAGATCATTTACTTCCTTACCATTTAGCAATCCTACACAATACCAAAGAGGATCTAGAGCTGGATTTGTTCCAGGAGTTACGAACAATGGAAATGCTCCGGTGTAAAACCACCACAGCCCGGTATCATCTTGAACGACCTGACGCGAATTACTGAGACTTGCACTGGAGTGCCCCCAAGCCCG
>NZ_RHJM01000018.1:0-77919 GCF_004212315.1 Escherichia sp. E10V5 | reverse complement strand
GATTTTGTGATCCACTACAGCTGCTCAGCCTTCTTTCGGGCGGCTTCAAGCGCAAGACGGGCCTTTTCACGATCATCCCAGTAACGCGCCCGCGCTTCATCGTTAACAAAATAATCATCCTTGCGCAGATTCCAGATGTCGTCTGCTTTCTTAAACGCAGCCTCTGCCTTAATCAGCATCTCCTGCGCGGTATCAGGACGACCAATATCCAGCACCGCATCCCACATGGATTTGAATGCCCGCGCAGTCCTGTCTGCCCAAGTCTCCAGCGTGCCCATGTTCTCTTTCAGGCGGCGGGTCTGGTCATCAAACCCTTTCGTTGCGGCCTCGTTCGCCGCCTGCAATGCCCCGGCTTCATCGCCGGAACGCTGCAACTGAGCAACATACGCAATCTGCTCCGCCGTCACGTTATGGAACTGGCGTGCCATCGCCGTCAGCCCCGACGTCGGGTCTGTGGTCAGCTTCCCGAAGGCTTCAGCGACCTTGTCCACCTCCACGCCGGATGCAGAGGAGAAACGCGCCACACTCTGGCTGATGGACGCAATCTGAGCCTCACCGCTTACCCCCGCCTTAACCAGTGCGCTGAGTGACTCGCTGGTCTGGTTAAACGTCAGCCCTGCCGCCTGCCCGGCTCTGGACAGGACCAGCATACGATCTGCCGTCAGTCCCGCCTGATTGCCGGAAAGGACCAGCGTTTTGTTGAAATCGGACAGGGTTGAGTTGCCCTGATACCAAGCATACGCCAGCGCACCGGTCGCCACCGCCAGCGAGGTGGCCCCCACCATCGGCAGGGTGATCGCACCGGCAAGCCCCCTGAACATGGGGATCATCCCGCCGAAGGAGTCCTTCACCTGCCCCCCCTGTTGCAGCAGGATCAGCCACGGACTTTGCCCGCCTGCAAGCTGCGTGGCCACGTCGGTGAACTGTGCAGGCAGCATACGCATGGCGGCTTTATACTGCCCGACGGAAATCCCCGCTTTCTGTGCAGCCAGCGCCTGTCGGCTCAGCGACTGTTCAACGACTGCCGCTGTTTTTTTCGCATCACTTTCCGTACCGGAAAAATGACGCCTGACTCTGGCCATCTGCTCGTCAAATCTGGCCGCATCCAGACTCAAATCAACGACCAGATCGCCTACCGGTTCAGCCATACCGGACTCCTCCTGCGATCCCTTCTGATACTGTCATCAGCATTACGTCATCCTCCGTCATGTCCGCCACATCCGGGGAAGCGGGGATAACTTCATTCCCGTCCGGGCCAAAGCGGACACCTCCGGCAAGCCCTGCCGCTTTCTGCATCAGCACATCATCTTCAGGCTCTTCGTCAGCCTCGCGCCGGTTCAGCAGACTGAAATCCAGCGGATGCATATCCGGATCGCTGAAAAACAGGCTGAGCACGGTGTACGTCAGCCCGGAAAAGTGCATATCCAGCAGAACATCATGAAAATAATGGGTACTGTAAAAGCGGTGCCAGTCGGCATACTCCGTGGATGACATCCCGGCAAGCATGGCACGCCAGTCGGGCCGCCCCATCTCACGCGCCAGTTTCAGGGCAAAACTCAGCTCACCGTCGAACACTTTCCCGCAGAAACAGGCTCTGCGGGCCCGGCGTCCTCTGTCTGTTCAGGGGCATTATTCACCACAAACTCATACATACCAGACAGCCGGTACACCACGTTTTCAGCATGAGAAATTGCTTCCGTGGGCCAGGTGGTAAGCACTTCCTGCTCAATCTGTTTAACGGCTTCATTCATGGACGGCATCTGCGTCTTCTGCGGATGGTTATGCCACAGGGACATCGCCACCAGAAACGCGCCGGTTCTGATGGCGTCTTCCACAGTAAACTTCCGGTTGCTGTCTGACTCCGCCTGTTCTGCCTGCCGTTTCATCAGGGCGAGATGCTCAATGCGCTGCAGGGCTGACAGTTCAGAAAGCGTGACGGTCACACCGTTATGTTCAAATGATTCGGTTTTCAGGAACATCGCTGACTCTCCGGATTAACTGGCGGTGACGGTAATTTCTGCAACCGCAGCAAACTCACCATTACCGGATACAACCGGAATGTTGACCTTGCCTGCAGCAACGCCGTTCACGGTGATGGTCATACCACTGACCGACACGGTGGCTTTTGTTTTATCCGCAGACACCGCACGAAAGCTCTTGTCGGTTACGCCCTCCGGCTGGAAGGCCACGGTCAGCGTGGTGCTCTGCCCTTTCACCACCGAGGTGCTGGCAGGCGTCACGGTCATGCCGGTTGCCGCTGTTACCGTGCTGCGATCTTCTGCCATCGACGGACGTCCCACATTGGTGACTTTCACCGTGCGGGTGATCACTTCCTTCGCCGTAACCGCCTTACCGATACTGCTGACCCAGCCACGGAACACATCGACCGTGCCGTTCGGGAAGCGGATTTTATAGGCACGGGTATCGCCTTCATTAAACCACGCCAGCAGCGCCTGCTGCCCCTGCTCTCCGGGCATCCACGCCAGCGTGAAGCTGGTATCTCCGGCAGATTTCTGCCCCTGCCCGGTCGCAGTCCAGTCTGCATCTTCATCATCGAGATAGCTGTCGTCATAGGACTCAGCGGTCAGTTCGCCGGGCGTCAGGTCTTTAACTTTTGCCAGACGCGACCAGTCAACGTCTGAAAGCGGATTCGCATAAGGGTCACCGGTCCCCTTATAAACCCACAGGGTGGTCCCGGCACCTTTCACCGGCATTGTAGGATTTGGTACAGGCATAGCGTCCTCACATTTCATAGGTAATGACATAAGTCAGATCGGCTGAACTCCACAGGCCCGCATCATCGTCGCGCCGGTAGTCATAGCCGCTGGCCACCATACTGGTGATCAAATCTGACAGTGCCGGGATATCGCTCATCACCGGATAAATCCGGGACTCCATCCACGCATCCAGCTCTGAATCCGGCACCTGAGCAGGCAGGAAAACTTCGATATGCAGCTCCGCCTGCCAGGTATCGCTGTCCAGCTCTTCGCCCGTGTATTCAGCGCCGGTGAGATAAACGGCAACTGCCGGAAAATCCGCCTCATCAAAAACAGCGGGGCGACCATCAAAAAACGTCGCCCCGGTGTCATGCTTCTCCAGTGCATCCAGTACGGCTGCACGGAGTTCAGTATGTTTCATCGCTTTATTACCATCCTCAGTTGATGCTGCAGCGCATAGCCCAGCTCTTTCGGAAGACGTTCACGCCGTATCCGCTCAATATTTTGTTTAAACGCCGTGGTCAGCGGCACCGCCATCGGGATTTTCACCACATCAATGGGGTAACGGTTTTTCCCGGCCACACGCTGCATGACATGCCACCGGCCATTTTTCAGTTGCTGAATAAACGCGCCGGGAATACGACGGTTACCCACCACAAGCACGCTGCCGCCACCTTTCAGGGATGAACGCTGCCCCTTTTTACGACGCCTGCGGCGCGAAAGGACAACCCGCGCATTACCCAGCTTGATTACGGGCAAATCCCCCCGGTTAACTTTGATTCTGGCCTGCGGATTTTTGACCGTGGCCCTTTTCAGCCTGGCCCTTTCCTTTACCAGTTTCCGGCGTACCTTTGTCTCACGGGCAACCTGTGACGCCGACTGCGATATCGCGGATGAAGCAACGCGGTTAATGGCCATTGCGGCGGCACCAGGCACCGCCGTTTTGCTGATACGGCTGAGGTTTTCAACGGCCTGCTCAAGACCTTTTATGGCCATACATCCCCCTTTCAGCGGCGACGGTTAACGGCAGGCGGTACGCCCCGCCCAAGCCAGAGATGACAGCTTCCACCATCATCCGGCGAAACCCGGTCTATCCAGAAGTTTTCCTCACCGATGGTCAGCGTGTCTCCACGCCGCAGCTGCCGCACATCATCAGTCCGGACAAACAGGGACGGGCTGGAGCCTTCAACGCGCACGCCCTGTCCGGCATAGCTGATATTTTCAGGGTCATCAAAAACACCACGTATTACTGCGCCGGACTGCTCACCGGATGTCATGGTGGCTGACGTTCCCATGTACCCGCGTATCGTTTCATCGGCGCGGGCAATGGCAGCATCGAACAGGTTATCGAAATCAGCCACAGCGCCTCCCGTTATTGCATTCTGGCCAGGCCGCGCTCTGTCATTTCGGCTGCCACACCGGCAGAGACACGAAACGCCGTTCCCGGCAGCACAAATGCCACAGGTTCATCCCGCGTGGCGTGAAGTGCATCGGTATGCAGCGTCACCAGTGCCACAACCGTGACCAGAGCAGCCGTATCAGTCACGGTATCCGTCTGTGCTGATACCACCTCATTTTCATGTCCGGTCAGCGCATTTTCCGGGCTGACAGACGTGTCCTGACCGGCTGCGTCATCCGTGTCATCAAGCTCCTCTTCCAGCTCTGCCACACGGAGCGCCAGTTCTTCTTTCGTCCCCGTCAGGCTGACATCACGGTTCAGTTGCTCACCCAGCGACCGGAGACGGGCAATCAGTTCATCTTTCGTCATGGACTCCTCCACAGAGAGAAAATGGCCCCTAAGGGCCATGATTACGCCAGTTGAACGGACACGAACTCATCAGGATCAGCCAGCAGCATCAGCGGTGCTGACTGAATCATGGTGAACTCTCGCGCCGGATCGCCGGATGTCTTCCAGTTTTTCGGATAACGGGGAGACGCATTAATACCCTCACTCAATGCATCCGCATCCTGAATACAGCCATAGGTGCGCAGACCGCGTGCATGAGTGTTACCCAGCACCATCGTGTTGTCCGGCAGGAAGTTCTTTTTGACGCCGTTTTCCACGTACTGTCCGGAATACACGACGATGGCCACATCGCCATACATTCCCTTATAAGACACCGCTTTGCCCAGGTCTTTTATCGCTGTCTCCAGTTCGGAATGAGAGCCGCGACGGGTATCCAGCTTCTCCCTGACGGCTTTGAAGGAACGGAACAGCGCCCAGCCTTTCGGGTCAAACACGATGATATTCACCACGCCGCTGGCGTTCAGCGCGTAGGCTTCGATATCGTCGGTCGGGTCATACGTGGACTTGTCACGCTTGCTCCACTCCGTGCCGCCGGACTGCGTGATGTTGTTCGCCGCACTGCGGCCCATATCCACCTCAACCGGATCGAAGGCTTCACCGGTCATGGTGTATTTGCCCTTGAGCACGGCAGAAACTGCCTGCATCTCTTCGACCTGAGCAATGGCCAGCTCTTCGTCACGCATGTTCTGCATGATGATGCGACGGCGGCGGTAAGCCGGGTCCGCCAGATTCTGCGGATCTTCATCCGGCAGGCGACGCAGGGTCATCTGCGGATTCACTTCATGCTTGGGTTTGACATATCCCGGCGTAAATTCAGAGGTGGAGCCGCCACGGGAACGGATAACCTCACCGGAAACAATCGGCGAAACGTACAGCGCCATGTTTACCAGTCCCGGAATTTGTGAGAGATAGACTTTCTCCGTAGTGAAGGGATAGCTCTCACGGAAAAAGAGACGCAGAAACAGCGGATCAAACTTAAATTTCTGCTCATTTGCCGCCAGCAGCTGGGCGGTTGTGTACATCGACATAAAAAAATCCCGTAAAAAAAGCCGCACAGGCGGCCTTTAGTGATGAAGGGTAAAGTTAAACGATGCTGATTGCCGTTCCGGCAAACGCGGTCCGTTTTTTCGTCTCGTCGCTGGCAGCCTCCGGCCAGAGCACATCCTCATAACGGAACGTGCCGGACTTGTAGAACGTCAGTGTGGTGCTGGTCTGGTCAGCAGCAACTGCAAGAATGCCAACGGCAGCACCGTCGGTGGTGCCATCCCACGCAACCAGCTTACGGGTGGAGGTGTCCAGCATCAGCGGGGTCATTGCAGGCGCTTTCGCACTCAATCCGCCGGGCGCGGTTGCGGTATGAGCCGGGTCACTGTTGCCCAGCGGCTGGTAATGGGTAAAGGTTTCTTTGCTCGTCATAAACATCCCTTACACTGGTGTGTTCAGCAAATCGTTAACGGCATCAGATGCCGGGTTACCTGCAGCCAGTGGTGCCGGTGCACCCTGCATCAGACGATCCAGCGCAGTGTCACTGCGCGCCTGTGCACTCTGTGGTGCTGCGGCCAGAATGCGGCGGGCCGTTTCCACGGTCATTCCGGGGGTTTCGGCCAGCACGCATGCCTGTTCTTCGCGTCCGTGAGCCTCCTCACAGTTGAGGATCCCCATAATGCGGCTGTTTTCTGCCGCAACCGCTACGGTGATCTGCGCGTTCACGTCCGGCTGAGCCGCGCTGGTGTTTTCGCCCTCCGTCGCAGGCACCACGCCAGTAACGTCAGCCTGCGAAGCAGTGGCTGAAACAGTTGTTGATTGAGTCTCTTTGGTCATTCGCCCTCCTGAGAGACGGGATTTACGTGCATCCAGTGCATCACGCATAACGGTGATCGCATCGGTGCTGTTGACAAGTTCATCAGCCAGTCCGGCATCAATGGCCTCCTGACCGCTGTACACTGCAGCCTCGGTATCCAGCACAGCCTGCACAGACAGGCCGGTATATGCCGACACTTTCTGCGCAAACATCCGGCGGGTTGCATCCATCCGGGACTGCAGTGTTTCCCGGACATCATCCGGTAGATGGCTGTAGGGGTTGCCATCCACCTTATGGCTGCCGCTGTAAATCAGCGTGATTTCCACGCCCTGTTTCTCCAGCGCAGCACCGTAATTACTGTGAGCCATCATGACGCCGATGGAGCCTGTCCGGGCGGTCTGCGTGACCAGACGCCGGGAGGCGGCGCTGGCAAGCAGCTGACCTGCACTGCAGTTCATGTCGTTGGCCAGCGCCCATACCGGTTTTATGTCTCGCACACGGGCGATGATGTCAGCACAGTCAAATGCTCCCGCCACCATCCCGCCCGGTGTGTCCATATCCAGCAGAATGCCGTCCACCATCGGATCGCTGGCAGCCTGTTGCAGACGGGCGATAATGCCGTTGTAACCGGTCATTCCCGAATACGGCTGCAGCGCCCGCGTCCGGCTGACCAGCGTACCGGACACCGGCAGCACGGCGATGCCGTTCATGACCTGATAACTGCGGGCCTGTCGTGGTCCGTCATCATCACCGGATAACGCCAGCGCCGCGGGTGCCTCTCCGGCAGTCAGGCTGTCGCCGGATACTGCATCCGTCAGGCGGCTGATCCCAAGCAGGCCTGCAAGCGCACAAAAGAAAACCCGCGCATAGGCGGGTTCAAGCATCAGCGGCTCATTAAAAGCCATGCTGGCAATATGCGGGAGATTACGCAGCTCTGCTGTCACTCTTCTCCTCCTCTGTTGATTGTCGCAGCCCGGATTCAAATGCCGCAGCCGCCCAGGCGGGCGGTTTAAGACCAGCCGCGCGGCGCTCCATCGTTTCACGGACCTGCTGGGCAAAAATTTCCTGATAGTCGTCACCGCGTTTCGCGCACTCTTTCTCGTAGGTGCTCAGTCCGGCTTCTATCAGCATCACCGCTTCCTGAACTTCTTTCAGACCATCGATGGCCATACGACCGGAGCCTATCCAGTCGCAGTTCCCCCAGGCACTGCGGGCTTCCTGAAAGCTGAAGCGCGCTTTTGAAGGTAACGTCACCACGCGGCGAACGATGGCCTCTTCCAGCCAGCACAGAAACATCTGGCTCGCCTGACGGGATGCGACGAATTTTCGCCGCCCCATAAAGTGCGCCCACGACTCGTTCGCGCTGGCCCGTGCCGTGGAGTAGCTCATCTGGGCGTAATTCCGGGAAAGCTGCTCATACGAGACACCCAGCCCGGCTGCGATATACCGCAGCAGCGACTGCTCAAAAACGGAGTAGCCGTTATCCGTGTCCTGAGCCGTCTGCAGGTTCAGTGAGTCACCCGGCATCAGGTGTGGCACTTTTGCGCCTCCCAGCCGGACCGGCGCTGCGGCGTAATACGCGGCAATTTCACCAATCCAGCCCGTCAGCTTGTCCCGCTGCTCCTGACTGTTCGCGCCAAGAATAAAATCCATCGCTGACTGCGTATCCAGCTCACTCTCAATGGTGGCGGCATACATCGCCTTCACAATGGCGCTCTGCAGCTGCGTGTTCTGCAGCGTGTCGAGCATCTTCATCTGCTCCATCACGCTGTAAAACACATTTGCACCGCGAGTCTGCCCGTCTTCCACGGGTTCAAAAACGTGAATGAACGAGGCGCGCCCCCCGGGTAACTCACGGGGTATCCATGTCCATTTCTGCGGCATCCAGCCAGGATACCCGTCCTCGCTGACGTAATATCCCAGCGCCGCACCGCTGTCATTAATCTGCACACCGGCACGGCAGTTCCGGCTGTCGCCGGTATTGTTCGGGTTGCTGATGCGCTTCGGGCTGACCATCCGGAACTGTGTCCGGAAAAGCCGCGACGAACTGGTATCCCAGGTGGCCTGAACGAACAGTTCACCGTTAAAGGCGTGCATAGCCACACCTTCCCGAATCATCATGGTAAACGTGCGTTTTCGTTCAACGTCAATGCAGCAGCAGTCATCCTCGGCAAACTCTTTCCATGCCGCTTCAACCTCGCGGGAAAAGGCACGGGCTTCTTCCTCCCCGATGCCAAGATAGCGCCAGCTTGGGCGATGACTGAGCCGGAAAAAAGACCCGACGATATGATCCTGATGCAGCTGGATGGCGTTGGCGGCATAGCCGTTATTGCGTACCAGATCGTCTGCGCGGGCATTGCCACGGGTAAAGTTGGGCAGCAGGGCTGCATCCACACTTTCACTCGGTGGGTTCCACGCCCGCAACTGCCCACCAAATCCGCTGCCACCGCCGTGATAACCGGCATATTCGCGCAGCGATGTCATGCCGTCCGGCCCCAGAAGGGTGGGAATGGTGGGCGTTTTCATACATAAAATCCTGCAGGTCCCCTGCGTCGCTGTGTCATGCCGGTCTGCACTTCCAGCTCCGCAATGTATTTTTTCAGGTCAGACACGGAAGTGGCCGTAAACTCCACTCTCCGTCCGTCTTTCTGTACCGTTGCCACCCGTTTTCCTGTCATCAGGTCATGCAGTGCCGCACGGGCAGCGGCAAGTTCTTCCTGTCGCGTCATTCATCCTCTCCGGATAAGGCACGGGCGTAATCTGCCAGTGTTTTCTTGTTGGTTGCTGCACCATCCTCTTCCTGCAGGCTCGCCAGCAGCGCACTGAGATCCAGCTGCCAGCGGGAAATACTGATGCGCAGCGCCGCCAGCGCATAAACGAAGCAGTCGAGCGCCTCATTGCGTCGCTTTTTGCTGTCCCACAGTATTTTTTTCCTGCCATCCACCCATTTTTCGACCTGCTCTTCAGCCGTCAGCTGCTGCGCTTCGGTCAGATCAAAAATATCCGGGTTATTCGGGAAGTGAACGGCACCGGGAAGCGGTTCATCCCCTTCCGGCGTCAGTGTGAAGCGGTTATAAATCTGCTCTTTCGCGGTATCCGTACCGATTTCGGTAAGGTAAACCCCGTTTTTGTTTCGCTTACGTGGCATGCTGACCACCGGCTTTCCGTAGACGGATGCCCCTTTAATGGGGATCACCCGGAACAGCCCATGTTTTTTCGAGCGTTCATACACAATGGTCGGGTCAATCCCGCCAGTATCCCAGCAGATACGGGATATCGACATTTCTGCACCATTCCGGCGGGTATAGGTTTTATTGATGGCCTCATCCACACGCAGCAGCGTCTGTTCATCGTCGTGGCGGCCCATAATAATCTGCCGGTCAATCAGCCAGCTTTCCTCACCCGGCCCCCATCCCCATACGCGCATTTCGTAGCGGTCCAGCTGGGAGTCGATACCGGCGGTCAGGTAAGCCACACGGTCAGGAACGGGCGCTGAATAATGCTCTTTCCGCTCTGCCATCACTTCAGCATCCGGACGTTCGCCAATTTTCGCCTCCCACGTCTCACCGAGCGTGGTGTTTACGAAGGTTTTACGTTTTCCCGTATCCCCTTTCGTTTTCATCCAGTCTTTGACAATCTGCACCCAGGTGGTGAACGGGCTGTACGCTGTCCAGATGTGAAAGGTCACACTGTCAGGTGGCTCAATCTCTTCACCGGATGACGAAAACCAGAGAATGCCATCACGGGTCCAGATCCCGGTCTTTTCGCAGATATAACGGGCATCAGTAAAGTCCAGCTCCTGCTGGCGGATGACGCAGGCATTATGCTCGCAGAGATAAAACACGCTGGAGGGGTCATCCGGCGTCCATTTGAGGCCAAACGGCGTCTCTTTGTCGCCAAATTTAAGATACTGCTCCTCCCCGCAATGCGGGCAGGCAACATGAAAACGCATAAAATGCGGGGATTCACTGGCTGCACGCTCAATCTGACAGGTGCCTCTCACTTTTGGCGTGGAGCCACGGATGGACTTTGGCCAGACCGAGCCTTCAATACGCTTGTCACCCAGGAACGTCGGAGAGCCTTCCTGTTCAATATCATCATCAAAAGCAGCAAGTTCATCATAACCCGCCACATCCACCGACTTTTCACGGTAGTTTTTTGCCGCTTTACCGCCCAGGCACCAGAAGCCACGCCCATTAGTGAAACGCTTCATGGTGAGCGTGTTATCCCGGTGCTTTTTGCCATACCACGGGGCCAGCGCCAGCAGCGACGGAATATCACGAATAGTCGGCTCAACGTGGGTTTTCATAAAGTTCTCGGCATCACCATCCGTCGGCAACCAGATAAGGGTGTTGCGCTGCTTATGCTCTATAAAGTAGGCATAAACACCCAGCAGCATTTTGGAATAACCGACACGGGCAGACTTCACCACATTCACCTCACGGATGTAGTCGCTGCCCATCGCATTCATGATGGCCCGCTGAAAGGGCAGTGTTTCCCAGCGCCCTTCCTGGTATGCGGATTCTTTCGGGAGATAGTAATTAGCATCCGCCCATTCAACGGCGGTCTGTGGCTCCGGCCTGAACAGTGAGCGAAGCCCGGCGCGGACAAAATGCCGCAGCCTGTTAACCTGACTGTTCGATATATTCACTCAGCAACCCCGGTATCAGTTCATCCAGCGCGGCTGCTTTGTTCATGGCTTTGATGATATCCCGTTTCAGGAAATCAACATGTCGGTTTTCCAGTTCCGGAAAACGCCGCTGCACCGACAGGGGGATCCCGTCGAGAATACTGGCAATTTCACCTGCGATCCGCGACAACACGAAAGTACAGAATGCGGTTTCCACCACTTCAGCGGAGTCTCTGGCATTCTTCAGTTCCTGTGCGTCGGCCTGCGCACGCGTAAGTCGATGGCGTTCGTACTCAATAGTCCCTGGCTGGAGATCTGCCTCGCTGGCCTGCCGCAGTTCTTCAACCTCCCGGCGCAGCTTTTCGTTCTCAATTTCAGCATCCCTTTCGGCATACCATTTTATGACGGCGGCAGAGTCATAAAGCACCTCATTACCCTTGCCACCGCCTCGCAGAACGGGCATTCCCTGTTCCTGCCAGTTCTGAATGGTACGGATACTCGCACCGAAAATGTCAGCCAGCTGCTTTTTGTTGACTTCCATTGTTCATTCCACGGACAAAAACAGAGAAAGGAAACGACAGAGGCCAAAAAGCTCGCTTTCAGCACCTGTCGTTTCCTTTCTTTTCAGAGGGTATTTTAAATAAAAACATTAAGTTATGACGAAGAAGAACGGAAACGCCTTAAACCGGAAAATTTTCATAAATAGCGAAAACCCGCGAGGTCGCCGCCCCGTAACCTGTCGGATCGCCGGAAAGGACCCGTTGGCCGTTCTGGTCTACTTCGTAATGGGATTTAATAGCTGAACGACAAAAGTCTTGCGACCACAGTCACACAGACCTGAATACACGTCCTGTTTCTTCCACCCCCGCACAGGACTAGCGAGCATGAGGGACACCCCCGTGAACCATAAACGCGGTAAAAACCCGGTGTGCATCGTTTTTGATTATTCCCGCACACTCACGCAGAAGGAATTCCCCGTCGGGCTACGGTCATGGTTAATGCGGGAATACGGCGACGATACAGCGCAGCTAAAAGGGTAATGGACAGATAGAGCGGTTTATTTCATTCCACAGGATTCTGAGTGCCCCCCCTCCTCCAATAGGCTGAGCATCCACCTATATAGTTTTAATTTTCATCAATCCATTTAACTATCGTTTAATTGTTGTCACATAGGATTCTGCCGTTTTTAACAATGCAGGATAATAAGATGAAAAAAATGTTGTTTTCTGCCGCTCTGGCAATGCTTATTACAGGATGTGCTCAACAGACGTTTACTGTTGGAAACAAACCGACAGCAGTAACACCAAAGGAAACCATCACCCATCATTTCTTCGTTTCGGGAATTGGACAGGAGAAAACTGTTGATGCAGCCAAAATTTGTGGCGGCGCAGAAAATGTTGTTAAAACAGAAACCCAGCAAACATTCGTAAATGGATTTCTCGGTTTTATTACTTTAGGCATTTATACTCCGCTGGAAGCGCGTGTGTATTGCTCACAATAATTGCATGAGTTGCCCATCGATATGGGCAGCTCTATCTGCACTGCTCATTAATATACTTCTGGGTTCCTTCCAGTTGTTTTTGCATAGTGATCAGCCTCTCTCTGAGGGTGAAATAATCCCGTTCAGCGGTGTCTGCCAGTCGGGGGGAGGCTGCATTATCCACGCCGGAGGCGGTGGTGGCTTCACGCACTGACTGACAGACTGCTTTGATGTGCAACCGACGACGACCAGCGGCAACATCATCACGCAGAGCATCATTTTCAGCTTTCGCATCAGCTAACTCCTTCGTGTATTTTGCATCGAGCGCAGCAACATCACGCTGACGCATCTGCATGTCAGTAATTGCCGCGTTCGCCAGCTTCAGTTCTCTGGCATTTTTGTCGCGCTGGGCTTTGTAGGTAATGGCGTTATCACGGTAATGATTAACAGCCCATGACAGGCAGACGATGATGCAGATAACCAGAACGGAGATAATCGCGGTGACTCTGCTCATACCTCAATCTCTCTGACCGTTCCGCCCGCTTCTTTGAATTTTGCAATCAGGCTGTCAGTCTTATGCTCGAACTGACCATAACCAGCGCCAGGCAATGAGGCCCAGATATTGCTGCAACGGTCGATTGCCTGACGGATGTCACCGCGATCAATCATTAGTAAAGCGCCACGCTCCTTAATCTGCTGCAATGCAACAGCATCCTGGCTTTTAGGAGAGAAGTCTGTCAGCCCTAACTGCTTGCGGTAAGCATCCCACCAGCGTGAAAGAAGTTGATAACGGCCTGCGGCTGTTGATTTGAGTTTCGGGTTTAGCGTGACAAGTTTTCGAGGGTGATCGGAGTAATCAGTGAAGAGTTCGCCACCGACAATAACGTCATAACCGCGGTTACGTGTCGGTTGTCGCCCGTTATCCGTTCCTTCTGACCACGCCAACATATCGAGGAAAGCTTTACGCTGAGGATTAAGATTTTGCATTTTTCACCCCTGTCAGTCGTTCCCAGAAGTACGTCAGTGCAACCGAGCCCATCGCACCACTAATCCCCGCTGTCGCGAGAATCATGTAAATACTGAATCCACTTTCGATACTGATCAGGCCACCAATAACACCGGTGAATCCCGATACCACTATCTGAGCCAGAGCATTTATCCAGCTCCACGTTGCTTTACTTTGCTTCACATCTATCAGATAGCGGACCAGACCGCCCCAACCTGCGATGATCAGCAAAACGAGCCAGAACGCTCCGGCAAGGCTCTCTTTTTCGTGCATATGAATAGCCAATGTTTCGCCGCCGACGAAAGGCCGGGACGCTAATGATTAAAAACTTACATGGGAAATATTGTTATAAACAGTCAACTCAAAATAACTAAAAAATCTTATAACTAAGCGAATGGCCTTCAAAAGCCGATCCATGCAACTTGCATAAAACGATCTTTATCAATGAGTTACATGTGTGGTTAAATACCATGCTTTAAGGACTAAGAGCATTACCAGCAGATGACAGAAAAAGATAACATTGGTAAGTTAATTTGGCATATTGCTTGCGATGAATCTGGCATTGATGGGCAACGTTTCTACGGCTTTGGCAGTCTGTGGATGAAGTACCAACGCCGTGGGGATTTCTGTCAACTAATCAGAGAACTACGCAGCAAACATGGTTTTTTTGAAGAAATAAAATGGCAAAAAGCCCATTCAAAAAGATACTCTGAATTTTATCTTGAGCTGATCGACTTATTCTTTAGAGTTCCTTGGCTAGCTTTTCATTGTATCGTGGTTGAAAAATCAATAGTAAACAAGGCATTTCATAATGGGGATTATGACCTGGCAAGGAGAAAGCACTTCACAAATCTCATTACCACAAAAATTAGCTCTGTAATTTCTGCACACCCTGAAAGAGACAGTTACTTCAGGATTGAAGTTGATCCTATCGCATCTCGTTATAAAAAGGCCGATGAAGAACTAAATGTTATTGCCAATAACATATTGAATAGAAAATTTGGTCGTAAAGGGATAATCAGCAGTGTAGTGACAAAAGACTCTAAAGCATCTGAAAACATTCAGCTAGCCGATTTTTTCTTAGGTGCGGTTATGTGCGCATATCAAGGAAAAGCTTCATCTGAAGCCAAAATAAGAGTATCAAACTATGTTGCTTCATATTTAGGCTGGGATCACTTGCAATATGATACATGGCACACTGAGAGAAAATTTAATATCTGGTATTTTTATGATAAAACTCGAGGGCCACGAGATATAGAAACTCAAAATGTTAGCTTAAAGTATCCACTTCCCCAAAAGAAATAGACGTCGACCTCTCAGCCGACACGGTTGGAGTCCCAGACCAATTATCGAGTCGAAGTTACCAACTTGGCGGTTATCTTTTGGGAGCCGCCCCTTCATTCCCAAAACCTTTATTGCAGAATAATCTATATCCTGGAAATTGGATAGTCACCCCTTACGACACCTACGAACAGTTGCACATACAACATTGGCAAAATATCAGATTTACACGGAATATATGCCTTTCAATCCAGTTTTGCAATACTTTGCTGTGAAAATGTCGTCTTTTGTTTTGAACGTGTTCTCGTTACAAGCAATAAAGCTTCGCTATCAAGCTGTAGAAAAATGTGCTTCATTGCAACCCAGCGTTCAGTAAATGTCTCAGACCAGTTTTTTGATGTCACTCCCACCAGTGATGCCAGCTCCTGGTATTCATAGGTCTTACGCCCTGCCAGCTCGTTCTTCACATCCTGTGCCGCCAGCCAGATCAACTTCTTCAAACGTTCCAGTGTCTTACCTGCAATTTTTCTGGTACCCAACAGAGTCTTAAACTCGCTCCATGCCCACTGCGTTATGGCAACCTGATGCTCCCAGCGAACACTTTCGCTGTAACTCCACAGCAACCACGCTTTCTGATGTTCATCAAGAGACAGAACCGCGCGGCGCCATGAAGAGGTTGAGAACTCAACCTGGCTGACCAGTGCAATGGATGAACCTTTTGCGTACGACTGCTTACCGGAAATCGGCGGATTATCCAGCGTAATCATCCTGCCAGTTACCTCATCCAGAATGCGCGGCTTCTTTCGTTTGTATGTACCAGTATCAAATTGAGCATGCTCCAGCCAGGCTTCAAGCTGGCCTTTCGTTACTCCGCTCAAATCAGCGGTAGCCACCATGAGTTGCTCGCGAACATACTGTAAATATTGGGTATTCATGCGGCAGCTCCTTTCAGTGTTTTGGCGTAATTCTTCAGTATTCGGTAATCGGTCAAAACAGAACCGGGAAAACGATATAAGCGCAGGCGCACCCAGCGGCGGCGAAGACGTTCTGCCATATAAGACTCAAACATCATTCATCTCCCAGTTCAGTGATGGTCAGCTCCAGCTTTCCACCCTTGGTAACGGGCATCTTCACAACGCGATAATCAACGACCTGAGCATCATCCAGCCAGAAACCTGCTTTGGTGAGTGCGTCAAAAGCTGCTTTTTGCAGATTATCCAGGTCACGGCGACGGCGATCCGGCATGTGGCACTCAATACGGATTTTCACTGGCATAGCCAGACCGATATCCAGCATGGAGCCTTTGATGATTCGGGCGACGTTATCGCGGTATACCTGCCCCTCTGCGCTGATGTGCGTGCGCCCGCGATTATGGCGGTAGTAGCGGTTATTGCTCGGCGGCCAGGGTAGTGTGATGTAGTAAGTATTCACGCCTTGATTACCCCCTCTTTCAGCCAGATAACCTGCGTTCTCGCCATACCTTCCAGCGCGCATTCTTTTGCATACTCAGCATCGACAAAATGTGTGCGGCGGTCGATTTCGTCGTGACAGGCAGAACATGCAATGGTGGCAATCAGGTCTGGCGGTTTAATACCGGTGCCGCACAATCCAGCCAGCCGGATATGTGCCAGTACAGACGTTTCAGGATTGCCATTACATACGCCAGGGATTCTTACCTGGCATTCCCGACCACGCGCTGCTTTTCTCAAATCAGCCATGGTTCCTCCTTGCTGCCAGTCGCAACCATTTTTTATCAACCAGGCTGGCGGTATATCCGAGCAGTGTTGGTATTTCGGATGGTTTCAGCTCAGGCTTACGCTTACGACGATTTGGTACTCTGTAGATGTGTCCGCTCATGACACGAATAAGCGGTGTAGCCATTACGCCTCCTGCTTGTCGCGCAGCAGCTGGAACTCGCAGCTCTGCGGAATAGTCAGGTGGCAGCCAATATTCATCGCCCAGGCTTCAACCTTACACAGGAAGACATACATCTCTCCGGTATCAAGATCGGAGGTATGGCGTAACGACTGGATCGTAGTGATTTCGCCGGTTACGACATCAACCAGGTCCTTGGTTTCATAACCGAGGTATGTGTGTTTGAGAGCATCTTTTACCCATGCTGCGGTAGCGAACGATTTCCCCCTGCTGATGAGGTATTCACTGATTTCGCTGTACCACATGTGGCTGAGTGCATTCTGGGAAAGACTGCGTCTCTCCCGCCACGGTTTAAGCACCATGCGAAAGCATTTTCCATCCTCCAGATAAGGCTGGATCTGCTGACCGATAGCGGTGAAGTTACCGCGATGCAATTTGATGCCGTCTTGTGGGAGGTTCACGCTTCACCTCCGCAGAGGTCAAACGTTGGATGCAAAAAATCGCAGGTGCATTTCTGCATCTGTGAAGGGAGAAGAGAGTTTGGATTGTGTGTGCGCATAAACGTCCCCGTTTAGCGCAGAAGTCACCGGAGGTGTTCAGGCTCCGATGACATGATTATGGCGAGTTGATTATGGAAAATCAATTGAAGATGAAATTCAACAATGCCCCATGGTGCTATGGCGCTCAATTAATTATATAACTTCAGAGAAAACTGATAACCCATTGATGATCACATTAGCTCAGACTAAGAAGACTGACAACGGGGACGAACATGAACAGCAACGCCTGACATAGGTAAATCTCAAAAGCGAATCATATAATCCTTACCCCATCACTCAGAGACATCGCATAATAACATTCATACCACTATATAACCTCCAAATAACAACAACAATTCATTGGTTGCATTAATATCAGCGTGTTCCGTTGTTCAGGAATAAAACTTTTTATTTAACAAACAAAGAGAGTTCAATGATGAGCAAAATTACAGGCGTGTTAGTTGATAGCCATATCTATGATATTAAAAATGATATGGAGAGTGGTTACTGTTTCCCTAACAGTTTGTTCCCAGGAGCAACCTTCAAGATGGTCATTGATAATGACCCTATTAATAATGACAAGGTAAAATGGACCTGTAGCACTAATGCAGACAATAATGTTCTGGCGGTTAGCCAGGATGGCACAGTAACTTTTCCGGGGGTAGATGAAAAGTGCGTTGGGAAGATTTTTGTCATTTTCGCCACTGATAAATCAACAAACAAATCTGCCGGCATCTATGTTTTTATTGTGAAGCGTTTTTTCAAATACAGCATTGAACTTTATAACTCAGTTAAAGATATTTTACCGTGGATTGAAAACATGAACGGGAATTTTCCTGAGGCACGTGACATCTATAGTTACGATTATGATAACTATAGTGGACCGCATATTATCAATCGAGAAGTTAACGCAGGGCTTTACCAGGAATGGGGCACGTTATCTAATAGTGGATGGGACGCAAGTTGTGAGCTTGAGGGTATTTGTAGCATTTACGCTTTTGATAAAGACAATAATACTTATTATTGCCTGCGTGATTATGGAGAAATAGAGTGTATTGATCGTTTTTGCGTCGCTCAGGCAGTTGCATCCTACGGAGAATCCATCGACTGATTGTGTTTTTTTCAACTATCATTTGCATTATTACAGCGTAAAGATTCACTGAAATTATAAAATTTAACTTGCGCAAAACCACCCGTTCAGCGGGTGGTTCTCATTTTTATCCACTATGTATATGAAGCTTAAAAAAAATAAACGGACTTAAGCGCTCCTTTTTATATTGCTACAAACAATTAATTCTCGACACCTAATAACTAAAGCCCCGCCCCCATATACCGCCAATACCCGTTTCATAACAAAATGCTGGTGACATTTCTCACCGGAAACTTTATTGCTACTGCTCAGAACGCAAATGCGGCAATACTCGGCTCCACTTATCATCCTGCCACGGCTGGAATCTTACATGTGCCGTTTCTCTGGCAAGGATTTCGCGCGCCTTATGTAGTATCTGGGGATATTCTTGCTCAATAGAAGTAAAGCGACCGGCTTCGCGATGCTCCGCAACCTGAAGAAGTGGAGTAACATTCTGGCAGGCGGTTAACATCACATCCCCTGCTCGCCATAACCAGGCGAGTGTGCAAAGTTCGTTATCAGTGAATTGTTTTGTGATTGGGGATTGTTGAACTTCTCGATCGAGAATATCCAGAACCCAGCGGCGGAATTCTTTGGCTACAGGAGTGCGGGCGAACATAGCGATCAAATGGGCACCACGGAGGGAGAAAATGCGTATTGTTTTCTGGTAGTTCCCTGAGACACTCAAATTGAGGGTCTCAGTCATATCTGCCCTAAATTCATCGGAATTTCGATCGTAGATCTGAGTTACGGCATCAGATTTTTTATATCCGAGAGCTTGAGCAATCTCAACGGCAGTAAGCCAGATACTGTTGTTGTGTTTAACAGGATGGAATTTTGTTTGATGAAAGACTAGTTGTGTGCTCATGATGATTACCTATAAATCAAGTTAACCACCACCGCTGACGCCAATCAGTTTGGTGGTGAGACATGTAGGGTTGGCGTAACCGGGGTAATCAACCGGCCCGACCGAAGTCGGCCCTACACGCCCCACCATAATTCAGATGTGCGTATGCTTACGACAATAAAAAACACGCTCGCGGCGTGTAGTAGTCGCGATTACCTTATCCGGGACGCCAATCCCGTGTGCCGATTTTGCGGCAACGCACAGAATATAGCGCCAGATATTAGTTATCGTCAACCTCACTGATTTCCTCCCCCCGCCGCATAAACAAATAAAACCCGCTTCATCGCGGCACTCTGGCGACACTCCTTGAAAATCAGATTCGTGCTCACCTTTCCTTCCCGTTCTTCCCTGGTAGCGAACCGGTAATACACCGTTCGCCAGACCTTACCATCAATGACTAAAATTCCTGCCCGCGCCATTTTAGCCGCAGCCTGATTTATGCTGGTTACTGTTGCGCCTGTTACCTCAGCAACGTCCTGCTGCTTTAATGCTGCTGTAAAAACGCACTTCCAGCTTTCTGCATCCAGCCAGCGACCATGCCATTCAACCTGACGAGAGACGTCACCAAGGCAAGCCCAAAGCTTTCGATTCCGGTCTAAGCTGCGGTTGCGTTCCTGAATGGTTACTACGATTGGTTTGGTTGGGTCTGGAAGGATTTGCTGTACTGCGTGAATAGCGTTTTGCTGATGTGCTGGAGATCGAATTTCAAAGGTTAGCTTTTTCATGACTTCCCTCTCCCCCAAATAAAAAGGCCTGCGATTACCAGCAGACCTGTTATTAGCTCAGTGATGTAGATGGTCATACGTCAGCCCCTTGTGCATATCGTCTGCCACGCGCAGCAGGTGCATTTGATGCTGTGCAAATCTGTCTGGCTTCATCCTGGTCACATGCAACAAAGTGTCCGTTACAGAACCGCTGGTAAACCGTACCAAGTGAGCCAAAACGGTTTTTCGTCACGATGATTTCAGCAAATGGCGCGGCGCTACTGTTCTCGTCATATACCGCTTCCCGATAGAGCATGATGATTGAGTCTGCGTCCTGCTCAATGCTTCCTGAATCACGCAAATCTGCGTTTGTCGGGCGTTTGTTTGGTCGCTTCTCAACATCGCGTGAAAGCTGACTTAGGGAGATAACAGGCGTTTTCAGGTCTTTCGCCATCGCCTTAAGGCTTCCTGAGATGTGAGCAATTGCGAGGTCGTTGCGGTCTGCTTTCGGCTTCTCAATCAGGCCAAGATAATCCGCCATGATGAGTGACAGGTTTGGATTTTCCTGTTTGTGTCGTTCTGCGATTGAGCGAATTTCTTCGACAGATAACCGCGAGGCATCGACTACCCATACATCCAAATCTGCAAGCTGACTCATGCCGTTAGCAACGCGCGCCCAGCCTTCGTCATCCATCGATGCAGGATTTCGCAGCACGCTAACCGACATCCTCCCGGCGTTGGCAATGCTTCGCTCTGCAATCTGCAATGCGCTCATTTCCATCGAGAAAATCAATACTCCGCGCCGGACGTCAGAACCAGGAATAACGCGGCTTGCAACGCCTTCGGCAATCTTCAGCGCCAGTTCGGTTTTCCCCATACCAGGACGAGCGGCGATAATCACCAGGTCTTCCGCGTTCATCCCTCCGGTGATGGCGTCAAGTTCTTCGATTCCGGTCTTCAGGGTATCTGACTCTTCTCCGTTCCTCAGACGCCTGTCAAGCGTGTCAGTGTAGTCAGTGATGATTTCCCCTAACCGTACAGGTTTAACCTCGTCACGGGGCTTTCTGATGGCTGAGAGCCGTTTTACAAGTTCATCCATCGCCTGACTCGATGCGTCGATGGTTCCGCTTTGGATTGGTTCACGCATTTCATCCATGATTTCCAGCACCAGACGGCGGTGATAGTTATCCGCGACCATTCCGGCATATCCCTTCAGGTTTGCGGCACTCGGGCAGTTTTTGCTGGTCATCAGGATTGACGTGAAATGCTCCTCTCCGCACGCCTCGGCAACCATCAGCGCGTCGATTAGGTTTCTGTTTCTCGCCTGCTTGCGGATAACCTCGAAGGCTTTCCGGTAGAGCGGAATTGAAAACGCTTCCGGCTCCAGCGTTGCCAGAACGTCGCTGGCGGTTGGTGTTAATCCACCAATCAGCAGGCCACCGATAACGCTCGCTTCGATATCCTGTTTCATGCAATCCCCCTGTCTGCAAACTTCCCTTCCCGTACTCCCGTTAACGAGTCTTCCCTCAGCAGGTAATCAAAATCGGCCGTCCAGCCCGTGTCGTTGTCTCCGAAGTAAAACGGCTTGGCCTGATGCACAAACGCCCTGACATACGCTCTGAAACCGTCCACGTTTGGCGTTTTCAGTTGCGGGATGATTTTCTTCAGGCGACGTTTGCGTTTCTCGTTGACCGCAACAGCGTGTGGCAGTCTGTCACCGACTTCGGTGTTGTAGGCGTTCAGGAAGGATTCGTAGTCGATTCGTTCTGCCTTGCGACGTTCAGGTTTAACCTGCCCATCGCCGCCCCCGTTAGGGGGTAAGGGGGTATTTGTATTTATTGTCTTTTGTATATTGTCTTTTGTGTTTAGCTGACTTGGCTTATACCCATTAGCCGACTTGGCTAATGTTTTATTAGCTGTTTTAGCTAATGTTAAGCTGTCCTGGCTAATCCACTGAGAAACCACCTTGTTCACTCCGATTTTCACGCCATCAGCAATGAGGAATTTACGCTCAATAAGCTGGCGCTTGGCAGCGCAAACATGAGTGTGATGAATACCTGTCATGGCTGCTATCTGCGTGTTTGTGAGTCGATCCATCGGCTTATTGAATCCGTATGTCTTGCGCATGATAGCGAGCATCACCTTCAACTGCCGGACGGTTAAATCAGCCATCAGCAGACTGTCGGTAATCTCGTTAGCAACGCGCATGAAACCATCTTCGGTATCTGCCACGCGATGCTCCACGACCTCAAGTTGAGGCCTGTAATCAGCTAACTTAACGACGCCCATGTTTCACTCCTGCTTTGGCTAGTCTGTAAACACCAACAAGGCGCTCTGCGAACGCCCTGTTATTTGCTGCGGCTACCACTAATCCCTCAGGTGAATCAGGGTGTCGAATCTCTTCTTTTTCCTGGTATTTCTTACGACGTTTTGTCATAATTACTCCTGTGGATTGATCCAGTCTTTCTACATCAGGCCTCGAAGAATTCGCCGTTCTTCGGGGCTTTTTCTTTTGTCAGGTAATCGGCAAGCCGCTTAGTCAGTTCAGCCATTTCATCGTCTTCGATTCCGTATTCCAGAACAGCCAGCATCATGCTTACCTGCGAGAAGAAACCATTCTTCCATCGGCTTACCTGGTATTCCGGAACCCCCATCGCGCGAGCGAATGTCTTCTGCCCCATCAGTGCCAGTTTGTTCAGCAAGGCTGACTCGATGCGAGCCGCTTTCTTGCTTTTAGTTGCAATAGTACCCATAGATAATTTCCTTAATGATTAGATAGAGTTGGCTTCGCAAAGAAACGCAAAACCATAGAGATTTGTTTCTGGTAATGCCCTTTTTCAGGGCGGGGATGTGTAAGAGCGTTAATAACTTAAGCGGCCATTAATTCAGGCCAGATGCTTTCCCAATCAACCGGATGAAGGTCTTTGCGAGTCACTTCACCATTGCTGAACTTCTCAATCAGAACACAAAGTGCTGCGCCCAATTCATGATTACGGCTAAGTGCTTTCCTCAAATAGCCGATAGAAGTTCCGCACTTGGTGGCAAATTCTCTCTGCTCTTCCAGTGAAAGGGAGTTCAGATACAAGCGGAGTTCTTCCATTTGCTATCTCCTTCCCGTTGTTGAATAAGGTGAGTTTACCTGTAGGTAAAAAGCAAATCAATACCCATAGGTTATTTACCGGCAGGTAATCAAAGATAGAATTAAATCATGGATAAATACGAACAAAGACGACTAAGGCTGATAGAGATAAGAGACCGATTCTGTAATGGAAAGGCCTCAGAGTTGGCTCGTCGAATAGAAAGGGAACCATCATACGTTTCCAGAATGCTGTATCCGGAAGGAAAAAGCGGAAAAAAACGCATTGCTGACGATATGATGGAACTAATTGAAAAATCTTTTAATCTCCCACGCGGATGGATGGACATGCTTGTAGATGGTAAAGCTGGAGCTACAGACCATCTTGAGTTTGCGGGTAACGTTCGTGCGGGTTTTGTTCCGGTAATTGGTGAAGCCGTTTTGGGAGTTGATGGCTCAGTGGATATGATTGAATTCAGATCCGGTTGGTTAAGCATCTACAGCGGCGATAAAGATGCTTACGGTCTGAAGGTTAAGGGTGACAGCATGTGGCCAAGGATTCAGTCAGGAGAATATGTTGTTATTGAACCAAATACGCCAGTACATCCAGGTGATGAAGTCTTTGTAAGGACCAAAGACGGTCACAACATGATAAAGATCATGAACAAAACAAGAGACGGTGATTATCAGTTTAGTAGCATAAACAGTGATCACCGCCCAATCACTCTTCCTGTTGAAGAAGTTGATAAAATGCATTTTGTTTCAGCTATTGTGAAACACACCAGGTACGTAGACCAGGACGATCTGCCAAAAGTTTGAGGATAAAGCAGCAAATGTTTATACCCGGCATAGTAGTCGCTGTTGTAATCATCTGCTTCATATGGGCAAAGTTATCTCCTGTAAGCTCTAAGCATACAGCTGAACTCATGAGGAAGAAGCATCTTATACATGAGGCAGAATCGATAATTAAAAAGTTCAAAGGCATGTCATACGACGACATGTCATCAGAGCAGATTGCTATGTATAAATGCGCCATTGAGCGCCTTGACTACTTAAACGGACTCAAACCCAAACACACCCCAGTAGAATCAAAATTGCCGCAATGGCCAAGCAATCCAAATAGCTTCTGACATCTCCTTTCAGCCCGCAAAGCGGGCTTTTTTATATCAATCCAAAAAATTAATTACCTGAAAATTCAAGCAGGTAAACTCTCACATCAATTTTATTTACCTACAGGTATAGACAGCAGTTTTACCTGTAGGTATATTTTAATCCATCAGCAGGACGCACTAACCACCATGAAGGTGATGCTCTTAAAAATTAAGCCCTGAAGAAGGGCAGCATTCAAAGCAGAAGGCTTTGGTGTGTGTGATACGAAACGAAGCATTGGCCGGAAGTGCGAATCCGGATTAGCTGCCAATGTGCCATTGCGGGGTGTTTTCGTTCAGGACTACGACTCCCACACACAACCAAAGCTAACTGACAGGAGAATCCAGATGGATGCACAAACACGCCGCCGCGAACGTCGCGCAGAGAAACAGGCTCAATGGAAAGCAGCAAATCCCCTGTTGGTTGGGGTAAGCGCAAAACCAGTTAACCGCCCTATTCTCTCGCTGAATCGCAAACCGAAATCACGAGTAGAAAGCGCACTGAATCCGATAGACCTTACGGTGCTGGCTGAATACCACGAACAGATTGAAAGCAACCTGCAACGTATTGAGCGCAAGAATCAGCGCACATGGTACAGCAAGCCACGCAGTGAAATGGGTGTGACCTGTTCAGGCCGCCAGAAGCAACGCGGAAAATCAATTCCAGCTTATTACGATTGAGGTGGTCATGCTCAAGAAAATCAAACGCCGACTTTACAAAGAAGGTAGATATTCATGCCAATTGCCAAAATGCGACACAACAAAATGGAGTGTCGATGATTGGTGTAACTGGATAGATAGATACGGAACTTGGTGGGATAAATAACAGATAACTTAAGCGGATTTATTTTCGCGGCAAACCACATATTTGAGGTGATATATGGAATTTCATGAAAGTGCTATTTATGATTTTCGCGCTAACGCAAATTCAGTAAAACCACAGCCAATTGCAGTTCTTTTTAAAACAATGGGTGCGTGGGCTGTTTTATGCTTCGCCTCTGACGACACTGACGCAAGAATGGCAATAGGCCAAGAGATGGAGATGGACCCAACAAACGATGAATTCATAATTTATGGCGCTCCATCTAATTACTTACTTGATACCAGCAACATTTACAACAAGGCTGCCTGATGGTGGCCTTTATTTTTAAGGATCTATATGAAAATTAAAACTATGGCAGCAAGCCCATTAAGCGGTCATATTTTTCAAGGAACATTAAACACTGAAAAAGGAATGTGGGTAGGAAAGAAAGAAGATGTCACCGAACAAGCGATTAAGGCAGTAACTGAACACCTGATGATAAAAGACCGGAAATATGCATACGAAACGAATGATGGCAAATGGGTGATAATAATGCATCAACTGGTTGATGAATTACCAGAAGAGTTTATTTCTGATTAAAATTATTTTGGCATAAACAACAGAATAAACACTGCTCCGTGTATTCATTCCAACGAGTGAATACACGGAGCAATGTCGCTCGTAACTAAACAGGAGCCGACTTGTTCTGATTATTGGAAATCTTCTTTGCCCTCCAGTGTGAGGGCGATTTTTTTGACGGAGAAATTATGAAAATTACAGATATTCTGGTTAATCCAGATAATTACGACCAATTCAACATCTCTACTAAATCGGTTGATTTGGGATGTGCAACTGTCAGCGCATGGCTACTTAATGGTAAACAATTGGATAAATGCCTTGATGCACATATGACGGTTAACAGCTTCCTTGCAGAAAAGACACACTGGCAAGATGCTGGAGGGAAATATGCTGAATGGCTTGAAAGCATGGGATTTGAATATCAATCTGATGAAGGTTGGTGGAGCATTATAGCTGTAACGCCTGAGACAATAGAATGCTTCGTTAAATACTCCAACGACGATGACTATAAACACCAGGTAGATTCTGCGATAGAAAGATATAAAAGAAAATCATTCAACCACGAAATATCATCAGTTCTTGATTTCATAGAAGTTTTCAAATAAGCCGCCAAGCGCGGCTTTACCGCATACCAATAACGCTTCACTCGAGGCGTTTTCGTTATGCAATCAAACAGAAGGAGTTACCCATGATGCACTTTCAGCTCGCGGGTAGCGGCGTCATGTCCGCTTTCTACCCGCACGAATCTGAATTATCACGCCGAGTTAAACAATTAATCAGAGCAGCAAAGAAACAACTGGAGGCGTTATGCGCAATGAAATAGCCATCAATCACCAGATGCTTCGTGCAGCACAAAACAAAGCAGTAATAGCCCGATTTATTGGTGATTCAAAAATGTGGCTTGAAGCAAATAAAGCGATGAAATCAGCTATCAACCTTCCGTGGCATCGCAGGAAATGAGTTTTACAGATAACTGGTCAGACGAAGAATTCATTCGTCAGATGAAAGAATTAATCGGTAACGAAGGAGATATTCATGTCACTTGCAACCACAGTGAAGGAGAGCAAGTTACAGAGGCGCATGTACACGCAGAAAGCTCTCTGGTATCGCCATAATGGTGACCGCGAAGGAATGCGGGTATGCCTTAATTTGTCCAGAGTCGAAGTATTAAACCAGCGTTATTTCCTTGGGCCATGTCCATTCTGAGGTGAATTATGGATTTGAATAAATTCGATGAGCCATTCAGCCCTGAAGATATCGAATGGCGAATACAGCAAAGCGGTAAAACACGCGATGGCAAAGTGTGGGCTATGGTGCTGGCTTATGTCACGAACCGGGCAATCATGAAACGCCTTGACGATGTTTGTGGCAAAGCGGGATGGCGCAATGAATACCGCGATATTCCCAACAACGGCGGCGTTGAATGCGGCATATCAATCAAGATTGATTCCGAATGGGTAACCAAATGGGATGCTGCTGAAAACACGCAGGTAGAAGCCGTCAAAGGTGGTCGTTCCGGTGCAATGAAGCGTGCTGCCGTTCAGTGGGGAATCGGTCGGTATCTGTATAACCTTGAGGAAGGTTTCGCACAAACATCTCTCGATAAAAAGCAGGGATGGCACAGGGCAAAACTGAAGGATGGAACAGGATTTTACTGGTCCCCTCCATCGCTGCCGGGATGGGCAATGCCAGCATCTGGCAATCAACCATCACCAGAAAATACCAACCAGAAATCTCCATCGGTTGACTGCGAACAAATCCTGAAAGACTTCAGCGATTATGCATCGACAGAAACTGACAAGAAAAACTCATAGAACGTTATCAGCATGACTGGCAATTAATGGCTGGCAATGAGGATGCGCAGGCTAAATGCGTTCAGGTAATGAACATCAGAGTTAATGAACTAAAACAGGCGGCATAAATGTCTCACTTGGACGGAATTATTAAAAGATTCGAGTCCAGCTACAAAGTTAATGAAACAACAGGTTGCTGGGAGTCTACCTATTCAAAAAACAAAGGAGGATACACAAAATTTGTAGCCTTTGGCGTAACAATGCTTTCTCATCGGGTTGCTTTTGAGCTTTATCACTCCCCCATCCCATCTGGGAAGATGGTTTGCCACAAATGCGATAACCCATGCTGCGTTAATCCTGAACATCTCTTTTTAGGTAGCGCGCAAGAAAACATGGACGACAAGATAGCAAAAGGAAGGCATCGTGGAGCCAAAAAAGGTCATGCTCATCATGGTGCAAAATTAACAGAGTGGCAGGTTATAGAAATTAGGAAAAGACTCTCTGAAAAAGAGAGTCAGTACAAGATAGCAAAAGACATGGGTGTATCTCAATCAATTATAAGCAACATAAAAACTGGCAAGAGGTGGAGCAAATGAGTTCTCGCGGGATAAATAAGGTGATTATCCTTGGTCGGGTAGGACAAGACCCGGAAGTTCGATACTCACCATCAGGAACAGCGTTCGCTAACCTGACAATAGCCACGTCAGAACAATGGCGAGATAAAAATACTGGCGAGCAAAAGGAATTGACTGAATGGCATCGTGTTGCTGTATCCGGGAAACTGGCTGAGGTCGTGGGGCAGTATGTGAAAAAAGGTGATCAGATTTATTTCGAGGGAATGCTGAGAACCAGAAAGTGGAAAGACCAGTCAGGGCAAGACCGTTACACAACCGAGGTTCATGTCGGAATTAATGGCGTGATGCAAATGCTTGGCGGCATTGGCGACAGCAAACAACAAGCAGCCAGCAGGCAATCACAGAAGCCACAGCAGCAATCATCCCCAGCACAACACAACGAACCTCCGATGGATTTTGACGACGATATACCCTTTGCACCAGTAACTCTCCCCTTCCCTCGTCACGCTATTCACGCAATTTAATCAGGAGAAAACCATGCCAGCGCCTCTGTATGGTGCGGACGACGCGCGCCGCTGTTCCGGCAATTCCGTATTGGAGGTGCTGGATAAATTCAGAAAAAACTACGACCTGATAATGTCGCTACCGCAGGAAACGAAAGAGGAAAAGGAATTTCGCCATTGTATATGGCTTGCAGAGAAAGAAGAACGCGAGCGAATTTACCAGACATCAATCCGACCATTCCGCAAAGCCACATATACCCACTTCCCTGAAATTGACCCGCGCCTGCGTAATTACCGCTCACGCTATGGCGCTATCAGTAATGACTGAGGAATTTACCATGAGAGGACTTGCATACAATCCCGGCATTCTTCCGGCAGAAATGATTATTCGCCAACGCGTAAAGCCAATGCCATCGAGAGAGGAATTGCTTAAGCGAAATTCTTTTCCTTCAGTGAGTCAAAACAAATATCTGAATGCGATGTGGCGGAGTGGGAAGAAATGAAACAAATGTCACTAATTGAGATAGATGGATTTCTGAAAGGTAAATGCATCCCACGAGATTTAAAGGTTAACGAAACAAACGCTGAATATCTGGTGCGTAAGTTCGGTGAACTTGAAGCTAAATGCGCGGCGCTGGCGGAGGAGAATGCTGGGCTGAAAAACGCAATGGCCGTAACTCTTGAGCATGTGTCGGTCACGGACGCAGGACAGGCCGGAGTAGCTGCGATGATTATCAATGATGCCCTGCACCACAGCGAACCCCCAGCCACCGACGCTTTCTTGGCTGAAGTCCGGGCGCAGGGATTGGAGATGTTTGCACAGAAATGTAACTCAAAATCCGAACAGTCGCTTGCATCTGATATACGCGACAACTGGAAAAACTCTAACTCGGTGGCCAGTTTTGGTTGACCACTTCAACGTTGACCTAGCCGCCAGCGGCGTTGCCTACAAAGAGCGGATGAATATACCGGTAATTGCAGAACAGGTAGCCCGTGAGCAACCGGAGAACTTGCACACCTATTTCATGGAACGGCTACGATACTGGCCGGCGTTGAATTAATCCACATGATGCGCAAGGGGCAATATCAGCATCCTCAGGGTGATGGATTGTCACCCACAGAACAATTTTATCTGCTGACTTTCCACCGTTAACGCGACACAACCTTAATATGCCACAAAGGTTTTTGTTAACGAGCTGCATCTTTTTCTTTTCTGGGTGATGATTGTTTTATAATAAACAAATAACAACATTTATTCTTGTAAAAGTAATAATATCTCTTTGGTGATCGAATTTATTGATCGCATTTCAATTAAACAAATAAGGAGTTTTTTATGCCCAAAATTACCGGTGTTCTAGTGAGCCACCATGTGTTCGATATAAAAAAAGACATGGCTAATGGTTCATTCCCGAAAACATTATTTCCAGGCGCGACATTTCAGATGGTGGTTGACAATGATGTTGTCAATAATAATACGTTGGACTGGAGTGTTGTCACCAATGCGGGAGACAATTCGCTGACTGTAAATCAGGACGGCGTGGTGTCATTTTCAAATGATATTGATGAAAGTTGCATTGGTAAAACATTTGTTATTTTTGCGAAGGATAAAGCCACAGGGAAAAATGTGTCATCTTATTTAATTAAACCTTATCGCTTCTTTAAACCTCGTACCGCAACGTCGGACAGATTTTACGATGCATTGTTTTGGATTGAGGATAAAAAAGGGACTGTCCCGGCACGACGCGATATCAATAATGTCCCTTTCGATGAACTGACGGGAGAAATGTTTCATGATGTAAAACGTGAAGTGAATTCCGGGCTTTTTCAGGAATGGGGATTTTTACTGTTTAGTGGGTGGACTAATCCTGTACGTGGTGATATTGGTAGTCTCGAATCAGAAATTTTCACTTTAGAAAATGACAGTATATTTATATCGACAGTCAACTCCCTCCCATACTCCAGAGATCTCCATGATGATATGGACTCCCAGTCTGCACAGGCTGTAGCGTTTTACGGGGAATCTGTTGTTTCCTGATGTTTTAATGAGTTTTTAATAGTCTCCGTCTTTTTAATTTAAAGAGACGGAGATTATCGGCTCTGCAACGTGAAGCTCAGGAACAAAGGTTGTGTCGCGTTAACGGTGGAAAGTCAGCAAAAGTTGTATTGCTGGCTTTTCATGCAGCCAGCAGATAAATTGTTCCGCGGGTGACAGCCATTACCGCGAAGGCATATTGCAAGGGGCGTTGCTTGTGGTCGATTCCTCACTCACTCCAGTTGATGGTTCGCTGCTTGTATGTGCTTATCGCATAAAGAGATATCGGAAGCATCCGCGCCGCTATGATTGTCTTTCTCCTGATGCAGGAAAAGCAGAATGGCTAAATCAGCAGCAGAGCGCAAAGCCGATCAGAGAGCCAAGCAAGCATCATCCGGTATGCGTAAGCTGGAGCTTGTACTTGATGCTCAGGAAATTGAAATGCTGGAGCGTAACTGTGCCACGCGTCGCTTCAGGCGTGCGCCTTACGAGTTTGGTGAGTACATCGCGTTACTGAGCCGCCAGGATGATGCACTTGTGCGCTGGCGTATAAAATCGATCAGCATAAAACGTTGCGGTAAGTGCGGCGAGAGAGTTCCTGTTAATTCATGCCCGTGTAATGGTGACTCACAATGCTGGGTGACCAAAGGCTGATTCGAATTTAAGAACTGAAAGAACACCAAGCCGCCTGATGGCGGTTTTTTATTGGAGACAAGAAATGTCAGATTTGGCTATGAAGATTTTGAAATGGCAAACGACTGGCGATGTCGGCATCAGTAGCGCAACTCTTGCCTCAATCGCATGTGGACTGAAAAAGAATATCTATGGTCATCACTTCGGTGCTCCACATGACGCAGCCGATTTCCGACGATGCGTTGCACTTGTTGAGCAGATTCCAGAAATCAGAGATTCATTCGACAAGGTTGCAAAGCGCGTTCCGGCATTCAAAGGCATCCTCAACGAATGGGATTCTCTCGTTGCTCTGTTGAAGTCTGAAATGAAGATACACGGAAACAAAGCACCAGAAACTTACAGAAGAATTAGCGAGCTACGCCAGTACTAACCACAGCCTCACACTCGATGAGGCCTGTCAGTTTCTCAAGATATCCAGACCTACCGCTACCAACTGGATACGAACAGGCCGCCTACAGGCAACACGCAAAGACCCCACTAAACCAAAATCTCCTTACCTCACAACGCGACAAGCCTGCATTGCGGCGCTTCAGTCTCCGCTGCATACTATCAAGGTGAGCGCGGGTGATGGCATAACAGAGGAAAGAAAATGTCACTCTTCCGCAGAAGTGAAATATGGTACGCCAGTTTCACATTGCCGAACGGTAAAAGATTTAAACAGTCTCTTGGAACAAAGGACAAAAGGCAGGCGACAGAACTCCATGACAAGCTAAAGGCTGAAGCATGGCGGGTCAGCAAACTTGGTGAAATACCTGATATAACGTTCGAGGAAGCGTGTGTCAGGTGGCTTGAAGAGAAAGCACATAAAAAATCACTGGACGATGACAAAAGCCGGATCGGATTCTGGCTTCAACATTTCGCAGGAATGCAACTAAGAGACATTACTGAATCAAAAATTTATTCAGCAATGCAGAAAATGACGAACCGGCGTCATGAGGAAAACTGGAAACTCAGGGCAGAAGCGTGCAGAAAAAAAGGGAAACCTGTTCCAGAATACACGCCAAAACCAGCGTCCGTTGCAACGAAGGCTACGCATCTTTCATTTATAAAGGCCCTACTAAGAGCCGCAGAGCGTGAATGGAAAATGCTGGATAAGGCACCAATTATTAAAGTGCCTCAACCAAAGAATAAACGGATCCGCTGGCTGGAGCCCCATGAAGCACAAAGGCTGATTGATGAATGTCCGGAGCCATTAAAGTCTGTTGTTGAATTTGCACTGGCAACAGGCTTAAGACGCTCGAACATCATCAACCTTGAATGGCAACAAATAGATATGCAGCGCCGGGTGGCATGGATAAACCCGGAAGAGAGTAAATCAAACCGCGCAATTGGCGTTGCGCTGAATGATACTGCATGTCGCGTATTGAAAAAACAAATCGGGAATCATCACCGTTGGGTATTTGTGTACAAGGAAAGCTGTACCAAACCAGACGGAACGAAAGCGCCAACAGTAAGGAAGATGCGGTATGACGCAAACACAGCCTGGAAAGCGGCGCTGAGACGGGCTGGTATTGATGATTTCAGATTTCACGACTTGAGACACACCTGGGCAAGTTGGCTGGTTCAAGCCGGAGTCCCGTTGTCAGTGTTACAGGAAATGGGAGGCTGGGAGTCTATCGAAATGGTTCGTCGATATGCTCACCTTGCACCTAATCACCTTACCGAACACGCACGGCAAATAGACTCGATCCTGAACCCATCGGTCCCAAATTTGTCCCAGTCAAAAAATAAGGAAGGTACTAATGATGTGTAACTTATTGATTTAAATGGTGCCGATAATAGGAGTCGAACCTACGACCTTCGCATTACGAATGCGCTGCTCTACCAACTGAGCTATATCGGCCCTGAAAGGACATGTTCACGAACGTGAATCACGGTGGACAAGGTTAAAACTAACCGGGCGATGCGTCAATGGCCTTGTGAATCAAATGGCTACTTTTGCATCACCCGGTTTTATTTACGCACGAATGGTGTAATCACCAATGCCGATCCACTTGTAGGTGGTCAGTGCTTCCAGCCCCATTGGGCCGCGTGCGTGCAGTTTTTGCGTGCTTACAGCCACTTCCGCGCCCAGACCAAACTGGCCGCCGTCGGTAAAACGCGTAGAGGCGTTAACGTAAACAGCGGAGGAATCCACTTCGTTAACAAAACGCTGGGCGTTGCGCATATCGCGGGTCAGGATCGCATCGGAGTGTTGTGTGCCGTGTTCACGAATATGGGCAATGGCGTCGTCCAGATCGCTGACGATTTTGACGTTCAAATCTAATGACAGAAATTCATCGTCATACTCTTCGGCTTTAACAGCAACCACCTTCGCAGGGCCTGGCTGCAACTGTGCCATTGCGGCAGCATCTGCGTGTAATGTCACGCTGCTTTCCGCCATTTGTTTGCTTAATGCGGGCAGGAAGCTATCGGCGATGTTTTTATTCACCAGCAACGTTTCTACCGTATTACATGTGCTCGGACGCTGAGTTTTCGCGTTGACGATCACTTTCAGGGCTTCAGCGATCTCTGCACTTTCATCAACGTAAATATGGCATACGCCTATACCGCCTGTGATCACCGGGATTGTCGACTGTTCGCGGCATAGCTTATGCAGACCAGCGCCGCCGCGCGGGATCAGCATGTCGATGTATTTATCCATACGCAGCATTTCACTGACCAACGCGCGGTCAGGATTATCAATTGCCTGTACTGCACCTGCCGGTAAACCGCAGGATTTCAGGGCGTCCTGAATCACCGCCACCGTTGCAGCGTTAGTGCGACAGGTTTCTTTGCCGCCACGCAGGATCACCGCGTTACCCGTTTTCAGGCATAGCGAAGCAACATCGACCGTCACGTTCGGGCGCGCTTCATAAATCACGCCAATCACCCCCAGCGGCACGCGACGACGCTCCAGACGCAGGCCGCTGTCCAGCACGCCGCCATCGACTACCTGCCCCACCGGATCGGCGAGGTTACACACCTGGCGCACATCATCGGCAATGCCTTTCAGCCGTGCGGGCGTCAGTGCCAGACGGTCAAGCATCGCTTCGCTGAGGCCATTAGCACGCGCGTCAGCAACATCCTGGGCGTTAGCGTTGAGGATGATTTCGCTTTGTGCTTCCAGTTCATCGGCGATTTTTTCCAGCACGCGATTTTTTTCGCGGCTGGAGAGTTGCGCTAATTTATACGAGGCTTGCTTCGCGGCAATGCCCATTTGTTCCAGCATCGGCCTGCTCCTTAACGGGTAATCATGTCATCACGGTGAACGGCTACCGGGCCGTATTCATATCCCAGTATTGCATCAATTTCTTGCGAGTGGTGTCCGGCAATGCGGCGCAATGCATCGCTATTATAGCGACTGACGCCGTGGGCAATATCACGACCTTCGAGGTTACAAATGCGGATCACTTCACCACGCGAGAAGTTGCCGGTTACGCTCTTAATGCCTTTCGGCAACAGGGAGCTGCCGCGTTCAAGAATGGCGGCGGTTGCCCCTTCATCTACCGTGATTTCACCCGCCGGTGGCGCACCGAAAATCCAGCGTTTACGGTTTTCAAGCGGAGTCGCCTGGGCATGGAACAGCGTACCGACGGAAATGCCTTCCATCACATCACCAATGACGCCCGGCTTGCTGCCCGCGGCAATAATGGTGTCGATACCCGCACGGCAAGCCACGTCAGCGGCTTGCAATTTAGTGCTCATGCCGCCGGTTCCAAGACCTGAAACGCTGTCACCGGCAATCGCGCGCAGTGCGTCATCAATGCCGTAAACATCTTTAATCAGTTCTGCCTGCGGATTGCTGCGCGGGTCAGCGGTATACAAACCTTTTTGATCGGTCAGCAGCAACAGTTTATCGGCACCCGCCAGAATCGCCGCCAGAGCAGAAAGGTTGTCGTTGTCACCAACTTTAATTTCTGCCGTAGCGACAGCATCGTTCTCATTAATTACTGGAACGATGTTGTTATCGAGCAGCGCACGCAGGGTGTCGCGGGCGTTCAGGAAGCGTTCACGGTCTTCCATATCAGCACGAGTCAGCAGCATCTGCCCGACGTGAATGCCATAAATCGAAAACAGCTGTTCCCACAGTTGAATCAGTCGACTCTGCCCTACCGCCGCCAGCAGTTGTTTTGAGGCAATAGTCGCTGGCAGTTCCGGGTAACCCAGGTGCTCACGTCCGGCGGCAATCGCGCCCGACGTCACAATGACTATCCGATGCCCGGCGGCATGTAACTGCGCGCACTGGCGAACAAGTTCAACGATATGGGCACGGTTCAGGCGGCGCGATCCACCTGTTAGCACACTGGTGCCGAGTTTTACCACCAGCGTCTGGCTGTCACTCATGATTCTCTGCCATTCAATTTTAGGAAAAATGATATCAAACGAACGTTTTAGCAGGACTGTCGTCGGTTGCCAACCATCTGCGAGCAAAGCATAGCGTTTTGTTGCGCGGGATCAGCAAGCGTAACGGCAGTTGTTTACGCTTTTATTACAGATTTAATAAATTAGCACATTTTAAGAATATTATTAAGCTGTAATATATCTTTAACAATCTCAGGTTAAAAACTTTCCTGTTTTCAACGGGACTCTCCCGCTGAATATTCGCGCGTAAATTAAAATCAGGAAAGAAAATGAAAAAGAGCACTCTGGCATTAGTGGTGATGGGTATTGTGGCATCTGCATCCGTACAGGCCGCAGAAGTATATAACAAAGACGGTAATAAACTGGATGTCTATGGCAAAGTTAAAGCCATGCATTATATGAGTGATAATGATAGTAAAGATGGCGACCAGAGTTATATCCGTTTTGGTTTTAAAGGCGAAACACAAATTAACGATCAACTGACTGGTTATGGGCGTTGGGAAGCAGAGTTTGCTGGTAATAAAGCAGAGAGCGATACCGCACAGCAAAAAACACGTCTCGCTTTTGCCGGATTGAAATATAAAGATTTGGGTTCTTTCGATTATGGTCGTAACCTGGGCGCGTTGTATGACGTGGAAGCCTGGACCGATATGTTCCCGGAATTTGGTGGCGACTCCTCCGCACAGACCGATAACTTTATGACCAAACGCGCCAGCGGGCTGGCGACTTATCGTAACACCGACTTTTTCGGCGTTATCGATGGCTTGAATTTAACCTTGCAATATCAAGGAAAAAACGAAGACCGCGATGTGAAAAAGCAGAATGGCGATGGCTTCGGCACCTCGTTAACCTATGACTTCGGCGGCAGCGATTTCGCCATCAGTGGGGCCTATACCAACTCAGATCGCACCAACGAGCAGAACCTGCAAAGCCGTGGCACAGGCAAGCGTGCAGAAGCATGGGCAACAGGTCTGAAATATGATGCTAATAATATTTATCTGGCAACTTTCTATTCTGAAACGCGCAAAATGACGCCAATCTCTGGCGGCTTTGCCAATAAGACGCAGAACTTTGAAGCGGTCGCACAATATCAATTCGACTTTGGTCTGCGTCCATCACTGGGTTACGTCTTATCGAAAGGGAAAGATATTGAAGGCATCGGCGATGAAGATCTGGTCAATTACATCGATGTCGGTGCTACGTATTATTTCAACAAAAATATGTCAGCGTTTGTTGATTATAAAATCAATCAGCTGGATAGCGATAATAAGCTGAATATCAACAATGATGATATTGTCGCGGTTGGCATGACCTATCAGTTTTAATGAATATTGCCGGATGCGGCGTGAACGCCTTATCCGGCCTACGAAAACCAATATTTCAGGCCGGAATAGATGCGTAAACATCACATTCGGCACATTTCATTCACGCCGTTAACTTCACCGGCTCGTCACGAAAATCATCCGCCGGTTCCAGTTTCAGATTCAACGTCACCAACAGTTCACGCAGCTTCTCGTGAAACTCACGCAAGGTATACTCCAGCCGCTCTACCACTTCGGCATCTTTTACCGGAACACTCGTCCAGTCGCCTGCTTTATCGAACAGACCAAACTGATAGCTGTATGTAAAACGGGATTCCTGCGCTTCCAGTTCCATCCACCAGCCCCAGAACTCACGCACTTCCGGCGCGGGTTTCACGTTGACGCATACAGCCAGACAATCGAAAAAGAATCGATTATCTTCGCACTTACCTTCACGAATATACGGGCCTAGTGCGGTAAATTTTTTGATCAATCTGCTTTTCGGGTGTCCACTCGGTAACGTCATTGCGATCTCCTGTTGTGATGCAACTGTTTTACCAAATTGACAAAATTTAGCAAATTTTTAACACAATCGCTTTTCGATCCAGTTGGTGATTTCCTGAAGCGCCTTGTCAAAATTCCGATACACGGGGTTAAGCGGAATCTCTAACAATTTACCATCCGCAGATGACGACGTGATTAAGCGTGAATCCTCTTCCGGGCTGAACGGATCGTTCTTCCAGTACCCTGATAACATTGGCGTTGGGCAACGACGTCCCAGCAATCCTTGCACTTTTAATGAATAGCGATTCAGCTCAACACGCAACGCTTCATCAGAAGCATCATGCATTCCCAGTCGGCTCGCCAGAACGTCAAGATACATTTCCGGCACTTGTTGCTGGCACTTAAAATCACTCAGCAAGGTGTGAACCACCGGGCCAAGACAGGCCACCGCTTTCAAACGTGATGCCTCGAGATAAGCCAGGCGTACAGCAACGTTAGCACCGAAACGAAAACCAAAGGCGGCAACGCGAGTGTGATCTACCCATGGAACGTTAGGCAGCACCTTTAAGACATGTTGGTGCAGCAGGCTGGAATCCTGGGTGAGTTTCCATTTTGAGGAAAAACCGACTGAAGGCATATCAATAGTCAGCATCGCAATGCCGCGCGGTGCAAAATAGCGCTCATAAAGGGAGTAATAGTCGGTTTGCATCGCATCCAGACCACCACACATTAATACTGTCGGGAATGGACCATCACCTTTTGGCATATGCAAAAAGCCAGTGATGGGCGCGCCCCCCGGAACGGTAAACTCCATTTGCCGCATTGTTCCAGGCAGACGTTGCGCAGCTTCTTCATACGCGCGATTTGACAACGCCTGTACCTGTTCAGCCAGATCATCGCCCTTCAAGTGCGGATAGGCGGCAATATTGTACAACGTAGCTGCGTGCAGCCAGTGACGCCCGCTGAGTTGCGGATCTTCTTCCGCACAGGCTTTCTGTTGCCACACCATCGCCTGGGTGGCCCACTCGTAAATCCAGTTGCCGCCACGGTAGCCAATCACCGTATCGTATAAATCATTGTCGGTGCGTTCAGCATCGCTCATCACAATGCGCGCCTGAACGTCGAGGATTTCACGCGGATCAACACCGCGCCAGATCCACATCAGGCGGTTAATCATGCGATACCAATGAGGAATATTTTTGCCATCGAGGGCCGACTGCACCGACGGTTGCGCACCGTGGTTAAAACGGCGGACTAGCGTCGAGGTTTCAGGATGTTTAAAGCGGGGTTTGAACAGGGTTTCGCTCAGGTTAGCCTGTGTCATGGATGCAACCTCCAGGAATACTTACTGGAAGCTATTGTAACCTGCCTGACGTTAAAAAGAACAACGCCCGGCAGTGCCAGGCGTTGAAAAGATTAGCGACCGGAGATTGGCGGGACGAATACGACGCCCATATCCCACGGTTGCTCAATCCAGGTATCTTGTGGGATATCAACCACATAATCATCAACCAGCGGGCGACCAGCCGGTTTCGCGAAGATAGTCACAAAGTGTGCTTTAGGATACATTTCACGAATCGCAACTGCAGTACCACCGGTATCTACCAGGTCATCAATGACGATAAAGCCTTCACCGTCACCTTCTGCGCGTTTCAGTACTTTCAGTTCGCGCTGGTTGTCGTGATCGTAGCTGGAAATACATACGGTATCGACATGACGAATACCCAGTTCACGCGCCAGTAACGCACCCGGTACCAGACCACCACGGCTTACGGCAATAATGCCTTTCCATTGTTCAGAAGGCATCAGTCGGCTTGCGAGTTTACGTGCATGGATCTGCAACATGTCCCAGGTGACGATGTATTTTTCGCTCATGTGAAGTGTCCCAGCCTGTTTATCTACGGCTTAAAAAGTGTTCGAGGGGAAAATAGGTTGCGCGAGATTATAGAGATCTGGCGCACTAAAAACCAGTATTTCACATAAGTCCGCGTCTTTTTACGCACTGCTACTACCTGTCGCTAGATAAAGTGGTATTCTCAAACATATCTCGCAAGCCTGACTTGTGCTGACAACATTTTCTGCTAACCCTGTGACCTGCAATACTGTTTTGCGGGTGATCGACAAGGAGACTTAACGTGTCTGAACTGTCTCAATTATCTCCACAGCCGCTGTGGGATATTTTTGCAAAAATCTGTTCTATTCCTCACCCGTCCTATCATGAAGAGCAACTCGCTGAATACATTGTAGGTTGGGCAAAAGAAAAAGGTTTCCACGTCGAACGCGATCAAGTGGGGAATATCCTGATTCGTAAACCTGCCACCGCAGGTATGGAAAACCGTAAACCGGTTGTCCTGCAGGCTCACCTCGATATGGTGCCGCAAAAAAACAACGACACCGTGCACGACTTCACCAAAGATCCTATCCAGCCTTATATTGATGGCGAATGGGTTAAAGCGCGCGGCACCACGCTGGGTGCAGATAACGGCATTGGTATGGCGTCTGCGCTGGCGGTTCTGGCTGACGAAAACGTGGTTCACGGCCCGCTGGAAGTGCTGCTTACTATGACCGAAGAAGCCGGTATGGACGGCGCATTCGGTTTACAAAGTAACTGGTTGCAGGCTGACATTTTGATTAACACCGACTCCGAAGAAGAAGGTGAAATCTACATGGGATGTGCGGGGGGTATCGACTTCACCTCCAACCTGCATTTAGATCGTGAAGCGGTTCCAGCTGGCTTTGAAACCTTCAAGTTAACCTTAAAAGGTCTGAAAGGCGGTCACTCCGGCGGTGAAATCCACGTTGGCCTGGGTAACGCGAACAAACTGCTGGTTCGCTTCCTGGCGGGTCATGCAGAAGAACTGGATCTGCGTCTTATTGATTTCAACGGCGGCACACTGCGTAACGCCATCCCGCGTGAAGCCTTTGCGACCATTGCTGTCGCAGCTGATAAAGTCGACGCACTGAAATCTCTGGTGAATACCTATCAGGACATCCTGAAAAACGAACTGGCAGAAAAAGAGAAGAATCTGGCCTTGTTGCTGGACTCTATAGCGAACGATAAAGCTGCCCTGATTGCGAAATCTCGCGATACCTTTATTCGTCTGCTGAACGCCACCCCGAACGGTGTGATTCGTAACTCCGATGTAGCCAAAGGCGTGGTTGAAACCTCCCTGAACGTCGGTGTGGTGACCATGACCGACAACAACGTAGAAATTCACTGCCTGATCCGTTCTCTGATCGACAGCGGTAAAGACTACGTGGTGAGCATGCTGGATTCGCTGGGTAAACTGGCAGGCGCGAAAACCGAAGCGAAAGGCGCATATCCTGGCTGGCAGCCGGACGCTAATTCTCCGGTGATGCATCTGGTACGTGAAACCTATCAGCGTCTGTTCAACAAGACGCCGAACATCCAGATTATCCATGCGGGCCTGGAATGTGGTCTGTTCAAAAAACCGTATCCGGAAATGGACATGGTTTCTATCGGGCCAACAATCACCGGTCCACACTCTCCGGATGAGCAAGTCCACATCGAAAGCGTAGGTCATTACTGGACACTGCTGACTGAACTGCTGAAAGAAATTCCGGCGAAGTAATTATTTGATTTGCTGCCGGATGGCGTTTAATCGCCTTCCGGCAGTTTCATCCTTCATTATCCTTCGATAAAAGCCATCCCTGTGAACGTTCGTCGCGGGTTGCCACGTTTAATCTGGTGATGGAACATTCGCCGCTGCGATTTCAGCACCGCGCTATTTTCCTGTTGCTGTTGTTCTAGCTTCCAGGCGATCAGCAATCGCGCCAGCCGTTTGTTCGCATGCTGGCTGCGCTCTGACTGAACCTTCACGCTAATCCCGGTAGCCAGATGCGTGGCGCGTACTGCCGAGTCGGTTTTATTGACATGTTGACCGCCCGGCCCCGACGAACGCAGTGTCTCATAACGGATTGCATCCGATTGTTCCTGCTCATCAGCGGTAAAACGCCCAATGCCCAGAAACCAGTTTTTGCGCCCATGATGAGGCCGATACGGACTCGGACAAATCCACTGAATAGTGCCGCACCAGCTTTCGCTTAATGCCCATGCGTTGTCACCATCAAGAGAAACCAGCGCCGAACGCAGCGTGTCAGAGTAGCGGCCCGTTTCTGTTTCCAGCACCGTTACCGCGACATCTTGTCGGGTAGCTTCTTTAATCAACCTGTCCAGCGCCTTTTTCACTGCGAGACAACATTCTTCCGGCCCCTGAGCTGAGGAGAGTTGTAGCAAGATCATCCTTTTTTCCCTCCACTGTTTTTGAGAGTTAACACCGGACGCAGCCGCGCGACAGGATTAATTAAACCGGCCTGCACCAGACATTGCACCACGCTTTCTGCCGATTTATAGGCTTGTGGCGCTTCTTCGAAGATGAGTTGTTTATCGCGACAAATTACCCGACTGCCAAGTTCAGTCCGCGAGAGTTGCGTCGCCGTGTATTTCGCTGCCAGACGCCCTTTACATTCGGTGCGCCCCCATTTACGCCCTGCCCCATGCGCCAGCGAGTGGAGCGTTTTTTCGTTCGCAACAGGCTGTACAAGCCAGGAGTAATCACCGCGTGAACCGGGAATAATCACCAGACCGTTGTCATCCGGCGTGGCACCTTTACGATGCAACCAGCCCTGTTGATCGCCGATTTGACAGGCGCTAACAAAGTTATGCGCCACATCCAGAACAGGACTTCCGGTGGCCTTAACCTGTTGCATTATGCGCAAAGCGATCATCTGGCGATTAATACGCGCAAACGCCAGCGCATCGTCATGTTCCGCAATGTACCGTAGCGCATCGTCACTGCCTTCAGGCAAACCATGATGCGAAAACGAGGCAATATGCCGCTGTAAAATAGACTGCCCCAAACCCCGCGAGCCGCTATGAACCAGCAGTTGCAGATGTTGTGCATCCAGACCTGCCAGTGCAAACAACTCAGCGTTGATGATTTGATCAACTTGTTGCAGTTCAGCGAAGTGGTTACCGCCACCGATAGAGCCAAGCGAGCTGCGCCACGGATGCTGTGCAAATGCTGACGGCAGGTTTTCCTCCAGCCAGCTTTCTTCAGCAACGTCATCCAAAGCTGATAATCGCTTTTCAAACTTATCGGCGTTGTATTTGCGAGCGAGAATATCTGTTTGCCATAGCGCCATGCCGCAGCCGATATCATTGCCGACCAGTGCCGGGTAAAAACGGCCTGCGGAGAAGAACGCTGCGCCAATCGGGTAACCGCGTCCGGGGTGTAAATCTGGCATCCCTACTACGCGCTGCATGTTGGGTAAATTTGCCGTGGTGTGTAATTGTTGGATCGCTAAACTCTCGATCCACAGGTCATCAGATGCGATGGTAAATACCGCATCGGATAAGGGACGAATATAATTGCCCATATACCATTCCGTAAATAGACTCGTCATACTTCAAGTTGCATGTGCTGCGACTCGAATTATTGAGAGTAACAATTAAAAAATCAGGAAATGGCAGACGAATCCAGGGCAAGAAAAAAAGGATTAATCCTGGAAAGGTCTGCAAAGAGTCATTGATAAAGGATTTGTCATGATTTACCTCCTTGCAGTTTGTGGAATAAGAAAACGCGCACATACTAGGCAGGCATTATTTTCATTGCAAGCTGGATTTAATGTTGCGGTTTATATCGCATATAAAAATTAGTAAACCACGCTCCCCGGCATTCAACGCGCTGCTGCTTAACTGTCTGAAAACCATAACGTTCAAAAAAGGGTTTTGCGGTTATGCTGGCGTCCACCGTAAGTTCAGATTCAGACTTAATCAAAGGTTTTAACAAAGCGCTGGCAACTCCACGGCGGGTGTATTCCGGGTCAACAAATAACATATCGATATAATGTTCAATGCGGGAAATAAAACCAACCGGTTGTGCATTAATGACGGCAACCCGCACTTGTGATTTCGCGAGTTTCTCCTTCCAGCGAGATTCGTCAATTTGCGCCCAGGCGGCAATTTGTTGTGGAGAATAATGCTGACTGGCGGTCATCGTAACCGCTCTAATGAAAATAGCGCATAGTTGCTGAAAATCGCCAGGCTGATAGTTTCTTATTTGTATGTTATTCATAATGTAAGTTTTGTTTTGAATACCCGCATCCTTATTCCTTAAAGTCATTTAAATCATCATCCGTCATATCATTAAGATATTGTTCAGCGCGGCGTGTAATTTCCTCTAATCTTGCAGCACTCGGACGGAAGCGCGCCTTTATGGGCTTTTTCTCCTCTTGTTCAGCAAGCATGTCCATTAACGCTTCGAATGCGCTGGCACTTAAGAGATATCCTGCGGGGCGATTATTAGAAAGAACCGCAACCGGTTGATCAATAAAGTATTTTGCTGGATTTTTACGTAACTCAGTGATATTGACCGATTTTTCAGCGAGAATTCGATGCATACAGTGTTCCACTCATAATAATGCACACTAGAATATACATAATAGTATACATTATAATCCCAACACCAGTTGTCTTTCCATTTGAGGGTCAAGCAACGTCACATGCAGCCCCACCAGCCGCACACCGCGCCCGCCGCGACGTTCATCCCAGGTTTTACGCGCGGTGGCGATTAAGTCAGCTTTATTCAGCCGCGGCCAGACATGCTCCTGGGTGGTTTGCTGAAAATCGTCGAACTTTAGTTTCACCCCCTGGCGAGCAATCAGTAAATCAGGTTTTACCTTTGCCAGACGGCGTTCAAGTTCCGGATACAGCCGCTCGATAATCGCTTCACATTCAGACCAGTGATGAATATCTTCCGCCATCGTGCGTTCCACGCCGACGGATTTTCGCAACCGTTCGCTGTTAACGTCGCGCTCGTCAATCCCCTGACTACGCTCCCACAAAATGCGGCCAAATTTGCCAAAGCGTTTAAGCAACGTCACCAAATCACACTTTTGCACATCACCGCAGGTTCGTAGCCCCATCGCTTCCAGCTTTGCTGCCGAGACTTTGCCAACACCGGGAATTTTTGCCAACGGTAAGGTTTGTAAAAATGCCGAAACTTCTGCCGGAGTAATCACAAACTGGCCGTTGGGTTTATTCATGTCGGAGGCGATTTTGGCGAGAAACTTAACTGGCGCAACGCCCGCAGACGCCGTCAGGTGCAGCTCGTTGAAAATCGTCTGGCGGATTTCCTGGGCGATGAGGGTCGCAGAACCATGGCAATGGACACTATCGGTGACGTCGAGATAAGCTTCATCCAGCGACAGTGGTTCAATGCGCGAAGTGTAACGCGAGAAAATTTCGCGGATATGATTCGAGGCTTCTTTGTAGGCGTCAAAGCGCCCCGGAAGCAAGGTGAGATGCGGGCATAATTTGAGCGCCATCCCTGTCGGCATAGCGCTGCGTACGCCGAATTTACGCGCGGGATAATTGGCGGTGCTGATCACCCCCCGACGTTCGCGGCTGCCGCCAATAGCAATAGGGATATCGCGCAGGGCGGGATTGTCGCGCATCTCCACCGCTGCGAAAAAGCAGTCCATATCCACATGAATGATTTTACGCATTGCTCACCTCTCAATACTGGTAAAGTATACAGTGATTTCAGGGTTTGAGAAATGCGTAAAGATTCACCGTTTAACGCGTTCGCTGCGAAAGCACCTGCTGCTTATCCAGCTTTTGCACCAGCGGCTGCACCACTTTATCCCCATGCTGACCAAAGTATTGATACAGCGTATCGGACGCACTTTTGGTCAGCACCATAATCTCAATGCGCCGATTACCCGCGCTTTGCGGATTTTTGGCGTCCAGCAGCATCTGGTCCGCCATTGCGCTCACCTGCATCACTTTATCTTCCGGCATTCCGGCCTCTTCCAGCACCCGACGAGCCGAAAGCGCGCGATCGCCCGAAAGGTTCCAGTTGTTGTAGATATTGTTTTTGTAGGCCATCGCATCGGTATGCCCGGTAATAATAATTTTGTTATCGAGCGAGTCGAACACTGGCGCGAGTTCCACCAGCAGCGTTTTAAAGAACGGCATAATCTTCGCGCTGCCACGTTCAAACATATTGCGGTTCTGGTCGTCTTTAATCAGCACGCGTAATCCCTGGGGAACAATCTCCATCTCCAGATTCGCTTCCATATGCGCATCACGGGCGATGGTGTTAATACTGGTTGCCAGCTCGCCAAGCTCAGTGGCGGATTTCTTCTTCAGCAGCGCCGTTTTCTCGTTAACGTCGCGCACTTTTTTCTCCGTCTCTTCCGGCACCGCCACGGTGGCAGGTTTTGGCGGATGAGACGGGCTAATTTTATTTAACGGCGACAGCCCGCCGCCATTGAAAATCGACTGCCCGTGCAGCGCGGCGATAATGCTTTCACGCTCGGATTTACTGACGCTGTTGACAATCAACTTTATCGTCGTCACCAAAGGGGCCGAGCGTATTTCCGAGGTTTCTGCCCGCTTTACCCTGGACGCGATGCCCGGCAAACAGATGGCGATTGACGCCGATCTTAACGCCGGGTTGATCAACCAGGCACAGGCGCAAACCCGGCGTAAAGATGTTGCCAGCGAGGCCGATTTCTACGGCGCAATGGACGGGGCATCGAAGTTTGTGCGCGGGGACGCCATCGCCGGGATGATGATTCTGGCGATCAACCTGATCGGCGGTGTCTGCATCGGGATCTTTAAATACAACCTGAGCGCCGATGCCGCCTTCCAGCAGTATGTGCTGATGACCATTGGTGACGGCCTGGTGGCGCAGATCCCTTCCCTGCTGCTCTCCACCGCGGCGGCGATAATCGTCACCCGCGTCAGCGACAACGGCGATATTGCCCATGACGTGCGCCACCAGCTGCTGGCAAGCCCGTCTGTGCTCTACACCGCCACCGGGATTATGTTTGTGCTGGCGGTGGTGCCGGGAATGCCGCACCTGCCGTTTTTGCTGTTCAGCGCTCTGCTGGGCTTTACCGGCTGGCGAATGAGCAAACGCCCGCAGGCGGCGGAGGCGGAAGAGAAAAGCCTCGAAACGCTGACCCGCACCATCACCGAAACCAGCGAGCAACAGGTCAGTTGGGAAACCATTCCGCTGATCGAGCCCATCAGTTTAAGCCTCGGCTACAAGCTGGTGGCGCTGGTGGATAAAGCGCAGGGTAACCCGCTCACCCAGCGGATTCGCGGCGTAAGGCAGGTGATATCCGACGGCAACGGCGTGCTGCTGCCGGAGATCCGCATTCGGGAAAACTTCCGCCTTAAGCCGAGCCAGTACGCTATTTTCATCAACGGCATTAAGGCTGATGAAGCGGATATTCCGGCGGATAAACTGATGGCCCTGCCCTCCAGCGAAACCTACGGTGAGATTGACGGCGTGCTGGGGAACGACCCGGCGTACGGGATGCCGGTCACCTGGATCCAGCCTGCGCAGAAAGCGAAGGCGCTGAATATGGGATATCAGGTGATCGACAGCGCCAGCGTGATTGCTACCCATGTGAATAAGATTGTGCGCAGCTATATTCCTGATTTGTTTAACTATGATGATATTACGCAGCTACATAACCGTTTGTCGTCGATGGCACCGCGCCTGGCGGAGGATTTAAGCGCGGCGCTCAATTACAGCCAGTTGCTAAAAGTGTATCGCGCGCTGCTGACCGAAGGCGTTTCCCTGCGCGATATCGTCACCATCGCCACCGTGCTGGTCGCCAGTAGTACGGTGACCAAAGATCATATTCTGCTGGCAGCTGATGTGCGCCTGGCGCTGCGGCGCAGCATTACTCATCCGTTCGTTCGCAAGCAGGAGCTGACGGTGTATACGCTGAATAATGAACTGGAAAATCTGCTGACCAACGTGGTGAATCAGGCGCAACAGGCCGGCAAAGTGATGCTTGATAGCGTGCCAGTGGACCCAAATATGCTCAACCAGTTCCAGAGCACGATGCCGCAGGTAAAAGAGCAGATGAAAGCGGCGGGGAAAGACCCGGTACTGTTGGTGCCGCCGCAGGTGCGACCTTTGCTGGCGCGCTATGCGAGATTGTTTGCGCCGGGGCTGCATGTGCTGTCGTATAACGAAGTGCCGGATGAGCTGGAGTTGAAGATTATGGGAGCGTTGAGTTGATTGGGGATTCTTTTCCATGCTTTGCACCATCTGACACCATTGATTGACGTCACACTGCAAACAGACTACGATGACACCATACAATGACGTCATGAATTGATAGTATGATTAAGGTCAGCGCGCTAGGCTCTCGTCATAGAAAAACATTCGACGATGTAATGACGGAGCCGCCAAAATCTGGAATTAAATGGGATGATGTTGTTGCACTCATTAAAGCGGTGGGTGGAACAATAAAAAATAACAATGGTTCCAGAAGGAAATTTCAGATTGGTACGACCAAATTCAGTACTCATGAGCCACATCCAAAGAATGTGATGGATAAAGGCGCAGTAACAGGTCTTAAGGAGTGGTTTGTTAACTGTGTAGGGGTAGATTATGAATAAAGCATCGAACATTATCACCATTAAAGGTCAACCAGCCGCAGTAACATTTGAAGCCGATATCAACGCATTTCGCGGCAAATTCCTCAATGTAAATGGTTATTGCGACTTTGTAGCGACAAGCATTGAGGCATTGTACCGGGAAGGTGAAAGTGCGCTGGATGAGTGGATGGCGGATTGTGAAGAGGACGGCATTGCCCCTTTTCGTGAAGAAGAAGAGCAAAAACGCCTGACGCTTCGTGTTCCTCATCACATCGATTCACGGCTGACCATTGTCGCCAGACAACATTCCATTTCAAAAAATCAGCTTATTGTTGATGTATTAGAACGTGAGTTTTCATCCCAGATGTAAACAGGTCGGATGCCATATGGCATCCGATTTTTTGCCTGATCGTCAGTATTCTCCATTTACAAAATCGTCTCTTCCGTCAAAATCCGCCGCGCGCCCAAAAAATGGTTCTGCCAGAAAGGTTCGGCTAACCGGCTTACCCGAATGGTTTCGCCGGTACGTGGCGACTCGATAAATTGCCCATCGCCCAGATACACGCCCATATGATCGGCTATCTCGCGGCTGTGGATATGGAAAAACAGCAAATCTCCCCGGCGCAAATCGTTGTTCGCCACAATCGTTGCCCGATGGTAGTGATACATCTCATTGGCCGTGCGCGGGAGTTTCGCCTCAAGGATCTTGTTGTAGGCATAAAAAACCAACCCGCTACAGTCGAAGCCTTGATCGGGCCGCGTGCCGCCCCAGACGTAAGGCTTGCCAATCTGCTGCTCAAGGCGGTGAATCGCCACTTCGGTGATGTTATGCAGGTGATCGCTGCTTAAAAAGTGGTTGTTTTCCGCCAGCGACTGCCAGCGTCGGTCGCTTAGCTTCAGCGGGCCTGGGAACCACTCCGGGTGCTGTTTTATCTGTTCACGGTTGTGCTGGCGCAGCGCCCTTCTGCTTTCGGCATTGCCTTCCACAATGTAGCCGGCCTGTTTTTTCAGATGTGCCTGGTACAATTTGAGTACCCGCGCACGGTTTTGCATCCGCTGGCGGGCGGCGTAGCTGAAAGAGATATGTGATGTGGTGGCGCTGGCAAGTAAAGGAAGCAAAAGGGACAAAGAAAACACGCCCAGGCGCAGCAATCTGTCGTGAGAGAACAAATACATGGAGGATATAAACCGGCTGAATGAAGATGAGAATATTAGAGGAAAGGAAGGAGAGGCGGGATTATTAATTGCTTATTTGCATATTACTATCGAGGTTTCATAACCTTAGGAAATAAGAAATAAACCGCTTTACATGCGCTTTTCGGACTTTTGAAAATCGCCACTTATGCTAAATTTGTAAACCCAGCGCCGACAGACTTGCGTAAAACTCTTTTGGTGATAATGTGAGCCTTCCAAATCCAGACTATTCCGATTTGGGATCTATTTTGCCGTCCTGGCGTGTGTAACCGTTTTATCAAGGAATAAGCAGTATGCGTAAAATCGCATTAATTCTTGCGATGTTGTTGATCCCGTGTGTTTCATTCGCCGGTTTGCTGGGCAGCAGTAGCTCTACCACGCCAGTGAGCAAAGAGTATAAGCAGCAGTTGATGGGATCCCCTGTCTACATTCAGATCTTCAAGGAAGAACGTACGCTCGATCTCTACGTCAAAATGGGCGAGCAATATCAACTGCTCGACAGTTATAAAATCTGTAAATATTCCGGCGGGTTAGGACCCAAACAGCGTCAGGGCGATTTTAAAAGTCCGGAAGGGTTTTATAGCGTTCAGCGTAATCAGTTAAAACCTGACAGCCGTTACTACAAAGCGATTAATATTGGTTTCCCCAATGCCTATGACCGTGCGCATGGTTATGAAGGGAAATACCTGATGATCCACGGCGATTGTGTTTCCATCGGCTGCTACGCAATGACCAATCAGGGTATTGATGAGATCTTCCAGTTCGTTACTGGCGCGCTGGTATTTGGTCAGCCGAGCGTGCAGGTGAGTATTTACCCGTTCCGCATGACCGACGCTAATATGAAGCGCCATAAATATTCCAACTTTAAGGACTTCTGGGAGCAACTGAAGCCAGGCTATGACTACTTTGAACAGACCCGTAAGCCACCGACCGTTTCTGTGGTCAATGGTCGTTACGTGGTCAGCAAGCCGTTGAGCCACGAAGTGGTGCAACCACAGCTGGCATCAAACTACACGCTCCCCGAGGCAAAATAAGCGCCATTCGCCTGGCATAATCTTTTGCCAGGTTTCATTGCCCGTCAGCGGCTGTGTCGCAATCACCGTGACCACATCATTCGGTGTGGTCTGCGAGCTGAAGTCGATTTCCACATCCTGATCCAGCAACGTTGCCACGCCAAACGGCGCGCGGCGGGTGATCCAGTGTAAATTAGTCGAGCAATACGCCATTACATAGCGCCCATCCGAAAGCAGCATGTTGAAAACGCCCTTCTGCCGCAGTTCGTCCGCCAGTGAGGCGATATATTTAAACACTGCTGCCATGTTGCCCGGCGTGCGCGGGTAACGCTGCGTTAATTTATGCAGCAGCCAGCAGAAGGCTTTTTCGCTGTCGGTTTCACCTACTGGGCGGAAGTTGCCAGTTTCCAGTGATTTGTAGCCCGTCAGTTGCCCGTTATGGGCATAAGTCCAGTTGCGTCCCCATAACTCGCGGGTAAACGGGTGAGTATTTTCCAGTGCCACCTCGCCCCGATTGGCCTGGCGAATATGAGCCACAACCGAACAGGATTTTATCGGATAGTCCTGGACCAGTTTGGCGATGGGGGAATTAAAGCTGGGTTGTGGATCTTTAAATGTGCGACAGCCTTTACCTTCGTAAAAGGTGATGCCCCAGCCATCTTTATGTGGCCCGGTTCCACCACCACGCTGCACAAGCCCGGTGAAACTAAAGCAGATATCGGTAGGGACGTTGGCGCTCATCCCGAGCAATTCGCACATCGGTAACCTCCACAACAGCGGGAGCACATGGCCCCCGGCGAAGATTGATTTAAGAATTTTCAGGTCGGATGCGGCGTAAACGCATTATTCGGCCTACGGTTCGGGTACAGATTTGTAGGCATGATAAGACGCGTCAGCGTCGCATCAGGCATCAGAGCACAAATGCCGGATGCGGCGTAAACGCCTTATCCGACCTACGCCAGACTTACTTAACCATCTCTTTTTCAATCAACTGGATCAGGATATGGATCACTTTAATGTGAATCTCCTGAATGCGGTCGGCATAACCAAAGTGCGGAACGCGAATTTCGATATCCGCCGTGCCAGCCATTTTACCGCCGTCTTTACCGGTCAGGGTGATCACTTTCATCCCCTTCTCACGCGCCGCCGCAATCGCTTTGATCACGTTTGCTGAGTTACCGGAGGTGGAGATCCCCAGCAGCACATCGCCTTCGCGTCCTACGGCTTCAACGTAGCGGGAGAAAATATCATTGAAACCAAAATCGTTACCGACGCAGGAAATATGACTAACGTCAGAAATGGCAATCGCCGGGTAGCCCGGACGGTTTTCACGGTAGCGACCGGTCAACTCTTCGGCAAAGTGCATGGCGTCGCAATGGGAGCCGCCGTTGCCACAGGAAAGCACCTTGCCACCGGCTTTAAAGCTGTCTGCTAACAGGACCGCCGCGCGCTGAATGGCGTGAATATTGGCGTCATCTTTTAAAAAGTTAGCCAGCGTTTCCGCCGCTTCGTTCAGTTCGTTACGAATAAGATCCTGGTACATGAGGATATCCTTCAGCATAAATGAATTAGACAAAATGCAGTGTACCGGATACCACCAAAAGCGAGAAGACCAGCGCGGTGGAATGACCAGGACTTTTTGACCCAAAGTGCGGATAAAAACAGCAACAATGTGAGCTTCGTTGTAATTATATTGTAAACACATTGCTAAATATTTTTACATCCACTACAACCATATCATCACAAGTGGTCGGACCTCCTACAAGTAAGGGGCTTTTCGTTATGATGATTTTGAGTATTCTCGCTACGGTTGTCCTGCTCGGCGCGTTGTTCTATCACCGCGTGAGCTTATTTATCAGCAGTCTGATTTTGCTCGCCTGGACAGCCGCCCTCGGCGTTGCTGGTCTGTGGTCGGCGTGGGTACTGGTGCCTCTGGCCATTATCCTTGTGCCGTTTAACTTTGCACCTATGCGTAAGTCGATGATTTCCGCGCCGGTATTTCGCGGTTTCCGTAAAGTGATGCCGCCAATGTCGCGCACTGAGAAAGAAGCGATCGACGCAGGCACCACATGGTGGGAAGGCGATTTGTTCCAGGGCAAGCCGGACTGGAAAAAGCTGCATAACTATCCGCAGCCGCGCCTGACTGCCGAAGAGCAAGCGTTTCTCGACGGCCCGGTAGAAGAAGCCTGCCGGATGGCGAATGATTTCCAGATTACCCATGAACTGGCGGATCTGCCGCCGGAGCTGTGGGCGTATCTGAAAGAGCATCGTTTCTTCGCGATGATCATCAAAAAAGAGTACGGCGGGCTGGAGTTCTCAGCTTATGCCCAGTCTCGCGTGCTGCAAAAACTCTCCGGCGTGAGCGGGATCCTGGCGATTACCGTCGGCGTGCCGAACTCATTAGGCCCGGGCGAGCTGCTGCAACATTACGGCACTGACGAGCAGAAAAATCACTATCTGCCGCGTCTGGCGCGTGGTCAGGAGATCCCTTGCTTTGCACTGACCAGCCCGGAAGCGGGTTCCGATGCGGGCGCGATTCCGGACACCGGGATTGTCTGCATGGGTGAGTGGCAGGGCCAGCAGGTGTTGGGGATGCGTCTGACCTGGAACAAACGCTACATTACGCTGGCCCCCATTGCGACCGTGCTTGGTCTGGCGTTTAAGCTCTCCGACCCGGAAAAACTGCTGGGTGGCGCAGAAGATTTAGGTATTACCTGTGCGCTGATCCCGACCACCACGCCGGGCGTGGAAATTGGTCGTCGCCACTTCCCGCTGAACGTACCGTTCCAGAACGGACCGACGCGCGGTAAAGATGTCTTCGTGCCGATCGACTACATTATCGGCGGGCCGAAAATGGCCGGGCAAGGCTGGCGGATGCTGGTGGAGTGTCTCTCGGTAGGCCGCGGCATCACCCTGCCTTCCAACTCAACCGGCGGCGTGAAATCGGTAGCGCTGGCAACGGGCGCGTATGCGCACATTCGCCGTCAGTTCAAAATCTCTATCGGTAAGATGGAAGGGATTGAAGAGCCGCTGGCGCGTATTGCCGGTAATGCTTACGTGATGGATGCTGCGGCATCGCTGATTACCTACGGCATTATGCTCGGTGAAAAACCTGCCGTGCTGTCGGCTATCGTCAAGTATCACTGTACCCACCGCGGGCAGCAGTCGATTATTGATGCGATGGATATTACCGGCGGTAAAGGCATTATGCTCGGGCAGAGCAACTTCCTGGCGCGAGCTTACCAGGGTGCACCGATTGCCATCACCGTTGAAGGGGCTAACATTCTGACCCGCAGCATGATGATCTTCGGTCAGGGGGCGATTCGTTGCCATCCGTACGTGCTGGAAGAGATGGAAGCAGCGAAGAACAATGACGTTAACGCGTTCGATAAACTGCTGTTCAAACATATCGGTCACGTCGGTAGCAACAAAGTTCGCAGCTTCTGGCTGGGCCTGACGCGCGGTTTAACCAGCAGCACGCCAACCGGCGATGCCACTAAACGCTACTATCAACACCTGAACCGCCTGAGCGCCAACCTCGCCCTGCTTTCTGATGTCTCGATGGCGGTGCTGGGCGGCAGCCTGAAACGTCGCGAACGTATCTCGGCACGTCTGGGTGATATTTTAAGTCAGCTTTACCTTGCCTCTGCCGTTCTGAAGCGTTATGACGATGAAGGCCGCAATGAAGCTGACCTGCCGCTGGTGCACTGGGGCGTACAGGATGCGCTGTATCAGGCTGAACAGGCGATGGATGATTTACTGCAAAACTTCCCGAACCGCGTGGTTGCCGGACTGCTGAATGTGGTGATCTTCCCGACCGGACGTCATTATCTGGCACCTTCTGACAAGCTGGATCATAAGGTGGCGAAGATTTTACAAGTGCCGAACGCCACCCGTTCCCGCATTGGGCGCGGTCAGTACCTGACGCCGAGCGAGCATAACCCGGTAGGTTTACTGGAAGAGGCGCTGGTGGATGTGATTGCCGCCGACCCGATTCATCAGCGGATCTGTAAAGAGCTGGGTAAAAACCTGCCGTTTACCCGTCTGGATGAACTGGCACACAACGCGCTGGCGAAGGGGCTGATTGATAAAGATGAAGCCGCCATTCTGGTGAAAGCGGAAGAAAGCCGTCTGCGCAGTATTAACGTTGATGACTTTGAGCCGGAAGAGCTGGCGACGAAGCCGGTAAAGTTACCGGAGAAAGTGCGGAAAGTTGAAGCCGCGTAATTGAATAACGGAGCCGAAAGGCTCCGTTTCTTTATCCGCTAATTATTTAAAATTAAAGCCATCCGGATGGTTTTCCAGGCTGCCGGTCAACGCCGCGAACAGCACCGTTTTACCATCAATCGAGAGTGCATCGTTCACATTCAGCCAGGTGAGTTTCTCTTGCGACGTTTTCTCGTCAATGGTCGAGAACAGCCCCGTCATCTGATTAGATTTCTCGGACCACATCACAGCGATACGTTGCGAGCCACAGTCATGCGGTTTGCACGCGCTCATCACCTGATACGTCTCATCTCCCAATGTCACGATTTGTGCGGGAGTATACGTACCGCCTTTCATCACCCAGGCAGGCAGCTTATGCCCTTGCACCATCTGAGTAAACGCAGCTTTGGTGGTTTCGCCCTTTGCCAGGCTGCTAATAGTTAAATCATCCTGCGCCATTGCACTGGTGGCGATGACCAGTGCGGCGATTGTCGTTATTGCCTTAAACATCATTCCTCCCGAGCTTATCCTGCCCATGTTATTAACCTCCTAAAGCCTGGCGATAACACGATAATTTGCAAATCAGATATTTCCAATATCAGCATTTGTTATCAATTTATTCCGCAGTAAGGTAATAGCCTGATAAGGTGTTAAAGTTATAAAACCCTTCGCATAAAGGAGTTGTACACCGTGCCAGGTTTGAAGATTACGCTTTTGCAGCAACCGTTGGTGTGGATGGATGGTCCTGCCAACCTGCGCCATTTTGATCGTCAACTGGAAGGTATTACCGGGCGCGATGTGATCGTTCTACCGGAGATGTTTACCAGCGGCTTTGCCATGGAAGCGGCAGCTTCGTCGCTAGCACAAGATGACGTAGTGAACTGGATGACAGCCAAAGCGCAGCAGTGCAATACGCTAATTGCAGGCAGTGTTGCATTACAAACGGAGTCTGGTTCGGTTAACCGCTTTTTGCTGGTTGAGCCGGGCGGCACGGTACATTTTTATGATAAGCGTCATCTGTTCCGAATGGCAGATGAGCATCTGCATTATAAAGCGGGCAATGCGCGAGTGATTGTGGAATGGCGCGGCTGGCGTATTTTGCCGCTGGTGTGCTACGACCTGCGCTTTCCAGTGTGGTCGCGCAATCTCAACGATTATGACCTCGCCCTGTACGTCGCCAACTGGCCTGCTCCGCGCTCTCTGCACTGGCAGGCATTGCTGACGGCCCGCGCGATTGAGAATCAGGCGTATGTGGCGGGATGCAATCGCGTCGGCAGCGATGGCAACGGCTGCCATTATCGCGGTGACAGCCGGGTGATTAATCCACAAGGCGAGATTATCGCTACTGCCGACGCGCATCAGGCAACGCGCATTGATGCGGAGCTGTCGATGATGGCATTGCGGGAATATAGAGAAAAGTTTCCGGCATGGCGTGATGCGGATGAGTTTAGGTTGTGGTGAGTGGGGGTTGTGTTTAGGGCCGGGAGCTGGGCTAGATTACGAAAGCCCGCTCTCCTGCGATGACTTTTATCATAGGAGTGTGGAAGTGCTTTTCCATCAATCGCGATGACGTCTTTGTCATCTGAAGAATGACATTCACACATCCGGTTAATAAAGCACTCATGAAATTTTGCAGGACTGATACAGGATACAACTCTGGCAAGGGTATCGTGAACAGGAATAGAGCCTGTACATCATTCTGTGTAAATGCCTTTCTCAGAAGTGACCGTCAAGGCGGTCACCGAACTCGATAATAAAGCGACTCATGGCTATCCGCCAGTCCTGAAGTGGCATCGTCCATTTCTGTGAGGCTGACTGGATAGCCAGCCACACCACTTTTTTCACCGATTCATCTGTCGGGAACACTTTCCGTTTCTTTATCGCATGTCTGATGACGCTATTCAGCGATTCGATTGCGTTAGTGGTGTAGATAACCTTGCGGATCGTCTCCGGGTACACGAAGAAGGTGGCAACATTCGGCCAGTTTTCCCGCCAGCTGCGACTTATCTGCGGGTACCGTGCATCCCATTCCTTCCCGAACGCATCCAGCGCCTGCAACGCGCCTTCTTCCGTGGCTGCGCGGTAAACCTGTTTCAGGTCACGGGTTACCGCTTTATAGTCTTTCCACGCCACGAACCGCAGGCTGTTGCGTACCATGTGTACTATGCACAACTGGATCTGCGTTTCCGGGTAGACGGCATTAATCGCTTCCGGGAAGCCTTTCAGGCCGTCCACACAGGCGATAAGGATATCGTTCAGGCCGCGATTTTTCAGTTCCGTCAGTACATTCAGCCAGAACTTTGCACCTTCATTTTCGGCCAGCCACATACCCAGCAGCTCTTTCTGACCATCAAGGTTAATACCCAGAGCCAGGAACACCGCTTTGTTGATAACCCGGCTGTCCTGCCGTACTTTCAGGACAATACAGTCAAGATAAACAATGGGATAAATCGCATCCAGAGGACGGTTTTGCCATTCTACAACCTGGTCGATTACGGCATCGGTGACTTTCGATATCAGCGCCGGAGAGACGTCTGCATCGTACATTTCTTTGAAGGCTGAGGTAATTTCGCGGGTAGTCATCCCTCTGGCATACAGCGCCAGGATCTGGTTGTCCATGCCGGTAATGCGGGTCTGATTTTTCTTCACCAGTTGTGGTTCGAAGGAACCATCGCGATCACGTGGAGTACGTAATTCCATCGGCCCGTCGGTAGTGGTGACGGTTTTCGTGGAATAGCCATTACGGGAGTTGGTTCCCGATTTGGGCTGATTTTTTTCATGTCCCAGATGGTGAGTCAGTTCAGCGTTGAGAGCAGCCTCAACACTGATTTTCTTGAGCAAGCGATCGAACTGACTGAGATCTTCAGGGGTTTTGAGATTTTTGGCCAGTTCGTTAGCCAGAGCCTGCAATTGTTTGTCGTCCATAATTTAACCTTCATTTGATGTTGAATTGAACATATCAAAATCAGGCAATTACACAAATCTATGTACAGGCTCCAGGAATACCATTTTCAAAATCACCATATCGCTTCAAAAAATCGAGATGCGTTTCTCCAAAATCCTCTATATCTTCCCATCCTTCTGCACCAAAAATAACAGCAAAAATAGTCAACAGAAGCATATCTGACAATTTGCGCTCCACTTTCCAGGCTTGTCTGTAATCGGGGATAATAGAAATATGTTCCATCAATTTTTTAAGTTCCATTTTGTTCTCCTTAATTATGTAAGGAGTATTTGATCATGTATAAGCAATGAAAAACAGCTTTAGGTAATAAGGAATGTCTCAATTATTGAACATAAAATGCGAATTATTCAGTACAAAAAGTGTACTTCTGATGATCTTTCCCTGGCTCTTCCCCTGATTCCTCCAGTCCTTTTATTTGGTTACTCTAATGGTTTTATTAATTGTAAACTTTTAAATGACATGCTTAATAAGCCATCAGAAAAATAAAGAAAAAATTTATATATCCTTTTGTTTTTTATTTTCTTTATATACCCATTACTTATATTACCTGACTTGTGATTATCGATTAACTCAGCAGAATCCATAGCGAACACTAAACCATCTATATCAGAAAATTCAACTATCATTTTTTCTCTAATGCTCTCATTTTTATAAATATCAATAAATAACGTCATGTTAAAATGAGATTCTTTGAATGTCGTTTTTACTTCTAACAAAACCCCATCATGCCAGTCAATTGAACTCACAATGTCAAAATCGCTCATTATATCATCTCCATTATCCGTTTTAATCATGGAGTAACAACGTTTGCAGGTATCGACCACCAAAGAGGTGGCGCAAGTGAAGGTATAAATCGAATCACTCTATATATAACATACCCTGCGCCAATTGTAGCACCAGTTGCAATAGCCGCACAGGGCAAGATTACGAAAGTCCGCTCCCCGCAAGGACTGACGCCAGATAGCTTCTGTCCATAGCTGCTTTTCGCATCTTACGTCTTAACCCTGCCTTGAATACCTTATCATTCGTCAAAATATTAATAGCGATGTGCCGTATCCCTGAAAATAATTCTGCTGCGTTTCCTCTTCTTATTTTGCAGTCGTCTTCATTCATTACCACGTCCAGACGCCAGTGCAGCTTATTCTCTACGTACCAGTGATTTCGGATCGCTGTGGCGAACTTCTCTGCGGTTAAATCAGCAGAACTGATATAATATCTGACCATCATTTCTGGCTCTTTCTTTTTTTCTGCTATTATTGACCGAAAGGAGACTGCCACGCATAATTTTTTCAGTCCTTTCCATTCAAAGGTGAAATCAATAAGTTCATCAGGGACATCGCAAACAATGTGAAGACGGATTTTTTCTCTGCCGTGACTCTTTTCACTAATTGCGTAACTGTCATGCTCTGGATTATTTAATTCTTTCAGCGGAAATTTTTCCTCAAAGGCTTTATTAAGCCGCCCCTGGTTTCCTTTTACAGCGAATAAATAATCACCTCCCTGTTTTTGTATCTTCTCTGCAATATCTTTCTGGCACCCCATCGCATCAGTTGTGATGATTCTTCCTTTAATATCCAACATGTTAAGAAGTTCAGGGATAGCTATAATCTCATTAGATTTCTCATCCGCCTTAATCTGTCCGATGACCAGACTGTGCATTGTTGAGAACGCACTAAGGACATGAATCGCTCCCTTGCGGCGACTCTTGTCATAAGAGTGCCGGAGCGTTTTTCCATCAATTGCAATGATGTCTTTATCATTTGAGGAATGGCAGTCACGCATCCTGTTAATAAAGCACTCATGAAATTTTGCAGGACTGATACAGGATACAACTCTGGCAATAGTATCGTGAACAGGAATACCATTTTCAAAATCACCATATTGCTTCAAAAAATCGAGATGTGTTTCCCAAAAATAATCTATATTTTCCCAACCTTCTGCACCAGAAATAACGGTACAAATAGTCAACGGTAGAATATCTGACAATTTATGCTCCACTTTCCAGGCTTGTCTGTAATCGGGGATAATAGAAATATGTCCCATCAATTTTTTAAGTTCAATTTTGTTCTCCTTAATTATGTAAGGAGTATTTGATCATGTATAAGCAATGAAAAACAGCTTTAGACAATATCTTCGGAATTTCCACCGCACGCACTGGCGGCGGCATCCAGCTTCCCGACGATAACCGGCTCCAGATTTTGTACAGATTTCCTTTCAGATCCTGCTCAAAATCTTTCAGCGTCTGGTTATCCACTCCGGCAGCTCCGGCATTCGCCCTTACCCGCCGGTACGCTTCCACCACATGCAATTTACTGACCTGAAACGGTTTTGTCTGTTCACACACAGCCTCCTCCTGCCTACAGTTGGGCTGTGATGCAGACTGCCCGACGCTGTCCCTTCGCTCCACGTTCATTACAAACGCTTCCTCACTACTACGAACAGCTCAGCCCCGGTTTCGCACATCGATACTCTCATACTCATAATTTCGGTTATTTGTATTTCTCTCTTGACATTGCGACGACCGGTTCCCGTAGTTCCTGCAAAGAGCCTGATACAGCGTCATGCCTGCTTTACGCCGGACACCATTCACGCAGCATTCGGAATTCACTCGTAAATTTATCCCGGCGGTATCACGAAACCTCCGGTTTTGATGTCACTCAGGACTAACGACGTTTCAACACAGGTTCGGTTTTACTCATCTCACTGTATCTCACATAGAATCAGATCTCGTCTGACCGTTCCCCCTGCGCTCACTACCATGGCTCTTTACCACAGCAGCCGGGGTTGTTTGGGACCGACTTCCGACAGCAGATCCCGGTGGGCCTGCCACCATCTCTTCACAAGCTTATGCTTATTACATGCAAAACGTCCCGTTTTGCATCTTTGTGCCTACGGCACACCGTGATCTTTCCCTGATTAATATATAGTTAAATACAATTAACTTATTATTCATCGATGCATTTTATAGAATCATCAATGGCCATAATAGTACTATTAACTCTCCACTTTATATTTTTATCATCACTGCAAATATTAACTGAATTTATATCAATGATTTTTTATTCTTATTTTTTATTTTATTTACAGTTTCAATGCAATCAGCGGCAAGTTGGTGTGGATTTAGATTTTTCAGATATGGTCTTATGATCTTTCCCTTACTTAATAAATAGCATGTATAGGATTCGGAAAGTCCAGCATCTATTTTGTACCTCATTATATTAGATAAGGATGTGAGAAATTCCTTGTTATCATTCGCAGCCATATATGCCAGTCCGAGTTCAGCCTCTGCGGCCTTACAGGCAAAATAGCTAAGTGAACACGCTTTTCGTCCCTCTTTAGTACTGGCTGATATTAGTGCCCATAATATTGCTTTGTCTGCCAAATCTAACTCTCTCTGAAATTGTCTTGCAGTAACTGCACTCGCAGAAATAGAGAAAAAAAATACAATTGTTAATAACCTTGCCATATTTTTTAGTCCGTAACTGTTAATGTGCTATCTGGCTCTGAAAATATTAACTCATTTAATTTTTGCATGTCATTAGATGAACCAGTTATACAACCCTCGGAACAGAATCGAGGTCCTAAAGACGGACCGAAAGCGTTTAAACAACTATGTGTTAAAAATCCATCACGATTATATGTTTCTGTATTTGCTGACGGTACTAAACGTATACCATTAGGTTTTCTATTGGTTGCTCCAGGACCATTAACATTCCAGCTCCATACCCCTTGAGGTATTGGGCCTCTATTTTGTAATTGTGTACAACCAGGATTATTTTTACATTGCATATTATTACCATTATTACCAGAGGCGACTGGAATAGTAAGCACGTCATAAGAGTTATCATCATTTTGCGTATCTGAAACGCATGAAAGCATACCTAAAGTTATGCTGTATAAACAGGTCGCTAATCCCAACGGGTCAATATCAGTTATCGGATTCAACGGATACTGATAAAAATTCCATCCCCCCTTCAGCCCAATCGGATCCTGGGTGATATACCTGCCCTGCAACGGATCATAGTACCGGTGACGATTATAGTACAACCCCGACTCCTCATCATACTGTTGCCCCGGCAGACGGTATGGCTGATACAGGTGATGCGGGCTCTCTTCGTTAAGCTGGTTGCCCCATTCATCATATTCCGCGCGCCACGCCATATTGCCGTCTTCGCTGATGAGCGCCAGCGGCAGGCCCCGGTGGTCGCAGTGGTAAAGATGAACGTTTCGCGCCGGTGTGTATTCCGGCTCCACCTGTCTGGCCAGTTGCTCCACCGTCAGCCCGCACTGCGCAAGCCACGCGTGGCTTTCACGGCTCACGCGGTCTGCCCGTATTTCTCCCTCCAGCCTGTCCAGCAGCCGCACCAGTTCAGCCGGGAACACCACGCCGTGCCCGTCCTCACTCCCTTCCTGCTGGAGCTTCTCCGCCAGGCTGCGGCGCTGCGCTTTCTCCCGCTCGCCGTTCGCCGTTTCGATGCGGATGAGTGGCGTGAAGCTCCCCGGCTCGTATACCGTCTGGATACGCGTGGTGTCAGTCTGCACCGTCGTCAGGCGGTCTCCGTCCCAGCCGTACCACGTCACCTCCGGTTTACGCGACAGCGACATCCACCCCGTCAGGTCACGCCCGCGACGCCACACCCGTTTACCCGTCCGGCGGCCCAGCGGGTCGTAGAGGTAGCGGCTCTCCACCTGCGGCTCCTCATGCTGTATCCGCGTATAGAACACCAGGCGGTGCTGGCTGTCGTAGTGGTAGTGGTGGGTCCGCTCGTCGTCCGTCCGTATCACACCCGCCGGGATGCGGTCCGTCTTCTCCGTCAGTCTGCCGTATTCATCATAGTGATAAACATAGTGCGCATCCTCCGCAATGCGGTTATCCGGCCACATGCTGAGGGTGCTGTCCGGGTGCAGCTCCGGGTCGGGCAGGCGGTTGCCTGCCGGGTCCGTGGCATACGGGATGCGGATGTCCAGGTCCGGTGCGAGGGTGCGCACACTCGCCAGCCTGCCCGTGGCACTGTAGCCGTATTCCCGCGTCTGTCGTGGGCCGCTGATGCGCACCAGGTCGCCGTTGTCATTCCACCCGTAGTCACGGTCATACACCAGGCTGTTCAGGTGCTGACTCTGTAACTGACCTGCGGGGGTATATGTGCTGGTCAGTTCGTATGCATTATTGCCAAAGCTGCGCGCCGTCTCCCGGTGCAGCCTGTCCCGTGTGTACTCGACTAGTGGCGTCCCGCCCAGCTTCATTCCCGCCAGGTAACCGCTGCCATACGTCAGCCACTCCACCGGCGGCAGGCTGTCCGGTATGACGCGGTTTGCCAGCCCCTGTTCGTTGTACGCGTGCCGGGTCTCATACTGCCAGAGCTGTTCTCCCGTCTCCGGGTTATGCACCGTCTGGCGCTCACTGGTCAGGCGGCCTCTGGCGTCATAGCCGTAATGCACCGCCACCCGGTGGCCTTCGCTGAGATGGCTGATGTCTGTCAGCCAGCCGTGGGCGTCGTACTGCCACTGCTCTGCCGCTTCGCCGTTCACCGTGCGATGAGTGATACGGTCCGATTCGTCGTAGTGCCAGAGGATGATAAGTCCCTCGTCCTCGCTCTGCGTGAGTTTTCCGGTCAGGTCATAATGATAACGTTGCGTCCGCCCGTCAAAGCCGCCCTGCTGTACCAGCCGGTCCAGCGCATCGTAACCGAAGTCGTTGTGGCTGCCGTTCTCGTTGGTCAGCGTGGTGACACGTCCGGCAGCATCATACTCCATACTGCGCGTCAGCCCGCCCTGGGTGGTGCTGACCGCTTTTCCCCACGCATCGTACTGTGTCTCGCTCCGGTTGCCGTCCGGGGTAATGACGGCAGTCAGGTCGCCTGCGGCGTTGTACTCATACCGCGTTTCATGGCCCTGCGTATCTTTTGTTGAGACCAACCGGCCACGGTTGTCATAGCGGCGGTAAAGGCTGATGCCTTCCTCGCGGTGGACCGCCGTCATCTGGCCGAAGCGGTCGTATTTATAGCGGGTCTGGTAGCCCGAGCAGTCGGTGAACGCCAGCAACTGCCCGTAGAGGCTCCAGGTCATCTGCCGGGTGCTGCCCGTCGCATCCGTTGTCGTCGCCGGTAACTCACTGTACGCATCATCGTAGCGGTAGCGTACTGTCTCCCCGCTGCGCGACGTCTCCGATACCAGTCTGTCCAGCTCATCATATTCCCGGCGGCTCTCCAGACCGTCCGGGTACACCACCGCCGTCACCTAGTTCCCGTCGTTATAGTAAAATTTCGTTTCCTGCCCGTCCGGCGTGGTGATGTACGTGATATCGCCTGACACCACATTCAGGCCGTACTCTGTCCGCCGTCCTGCCGCGTCCGTCTGCGCCGTGAGCCTTCCTGCCGCGTCATACCCGCTGCGCGTGACGCTGCCGTCTGCCTGTTCTTTTTTCACCACCCGCTTCAGCCCGGCCCCGCCTTCTGTATGCAGCACCTCACGCCGGTTCAGGCTGTCCGTGACGGTGATGCGGTCCTGCTCATAAAGATAGCGGTAGCTTAACCCTGCCGGGTTCAGTTGCTCTGTCACCCGCCCCGCATCGTCGTAGCGGTAACACATCTCCGGCCTTCCCGCGTAACGGTGCGCCACCATCCGGCCCGGGTGCTGCGGGTCATACGTGAAAGCACGCACCTGCGTATTGCTGCGGTCATATACCGCCAGCAGTTCACCGGCTTCCGTATACGTGTACCGCGCCAGTGGCGCACCGGGCAGGCTCTCCGGGTATGCCGGGTCGTGCGTCAGCCACACCGCTGAAAGACGGATGCCGTTGTCAGCGCCGTATTCGGTACCGGGCTGCGTGTCGGGGATAGCTGAGGCAGGGAGAGGACGGGGACTGTCAGAGGAAGATAGCGAAGGGGTGCGGGCCTCTTCCGCACGCTGCGCCTGCGTGGTCAGCACCAGACGGAACTCCCGCCCGGCACCGTCCGTAACGCCGGTGATTTCCCCGGCCAGGTCACCGGCGGCCTCACGCCGGTACGTCAGCGTCCGCCCGAAGCGGTCCGCCAGCCCCGTCAGCTCCCGGTACGGCGGCAGCGGCGCTGGCAGTACGTCCTCAGCACCCGGCACCCGCTCAGACCAGCCGAGTATCCACCACGGCCCCTGTGCGCTGTTGGTCGCCAGGTAAAGATGCGGACTTAACCGGATATCCGGCGGCAGCGACGCCCACAGCAGCCCCAGCGTATGCCCGTCCGGCTGCGCTGCCTGACCGCCACGCACCAGCCACAGGGACTCGCTGCGGCTGTACACCGCCTCACCCGGCAGCAGCGGCTCAAAGTGAATGCTCCGCCCGCCGTTGTCGTTGAGTATCAGTCCATCATCGCGTAGCTGTAAGCGGATATCAGAAGGCGCTTTCCAGCCGGGACCGAAAACGCCCACCGGTGCAGGCGTCCGGGTCCGGTAGCTGCTGTAGGTGCGGGAGAGAATGAGCGGCAGAGGGCCGGGCAGCGCAAGGTCCGTCTCGCCGGGCAGCACCTTCGCCCCCAGCAACGGGTTCACCGGGTTGCCCGAGGTCATCCCGCCCGGACACACCGAGCACGCCACGCCGGTGGGCTCGCCTATCAGTACCCCCGCCGAACCCTGGACAATGGGACCGCCATACTGAGTCATATCTCCCTGACGCGCCGCTGGTTTTCCGCTCATGATTCAATTCCTTCTGCTATTTGTTTTTAATGCTGGTTTGTTACTGAATACCGAACAGGTACGGGATCAGTACTCTCTCATATCCGGCGTATCCTGTTTTTCATCGGGAGTCTTCGGTGGGGCTTTCGAGGCTGCACAGTTCCAGTTAATCAACAGTGAATCACCATTAACCTGCTCCTTGCCCTGCAAATGAATTTTTGTGCCATTGAGAAAAATTTGACCGTCCTTCGTCAGCACCAGCCTTGCCTTACCACAGCAGAGTTCCAGATGTTCACCGGCGGAGTAAATCGCGGTCTGCCCGGTATCATCCTTTTTCGTTTTACCAACGGTAAAGGTAACGTTATTTCCGACTTTGACGTCATAACCCAGCCCGACCATCAACGATTTATGCAAACCGATCTGCGAGGATTGCATCAGCGCCACCGAGGTATTCATAATGCCTCCTACCGTCGTCTGGTACGCCACACCTACGGTCAGCGCACGAACAAGTCCAACGGTTTCCGCCTGGACAGAACCCACGTTGATAATCTGGTTACTGCCTACCTTCTCTATCTGATTAACGCCCACCGTCTGTATTTGGTTGTTGGTAACCGCAATCACCTGATTGTTGCCGATGGTTTCCACATGGTTGTTTATCACATCAGTGGTGCGGTTATTCAGCACCTCGGTGTTCATGTTCTTCTGCGCGTGGATGTAGACCTGTTCTTTCCCTGTCGCATCGTCAAACTTCAGTTCATTAAACCCGCTGCCCTTATAGGTTTTCGAACGAATGGTCATCTGCGTCTTTGTTCCCGGCAGGCTGCCGGGGGTGCGGTTTTCCTGGTGGTAGGTGCGCCCCATAATGATCGGCTGGTCCGGATCGCCGTTGAGGAAGTCCACAATGACCTCCTGGCCCACACGCGGTATCGCCAGGTTGCCAAACCCGGCACCTGCCCACGCCTGTGCCACACGGATCCAGCATGAACTGTCCTGGTTTGACGGGTTATAGCGGTCCCAGTTAAATTTCACCCGCACGCGGCCATGTTCATCACAGAAGATTTCCTCGCCTGCCGGTCCTGTCACGACGGCGCTCTGCGGGCCATCCACCAGCGGTTTCAGCAACGGCTGTGGTCGCCATGTTCTGTCTGCCGGTATTACCGCAAAGTGGTTATTCAGCGTGGTACCCGAACCACTGCGTCCCGGCACCGCCTGCGGCTGCTCGCCGTGCAGTTCACTTGCCACCACCTGCCATTCCCGGTTCAGGTTCGCCTGCGGATGCCCCGTCAGCACAATTCGCCGTCCCGGCCATATCTCCGGAGAACGGCTTGTTCCGCGCGCCACTTCTGCATTGTTTCGCCAGCCGTCCATTTGCCAGCGGGCAAAGTTCTGCCCGTGGGCACCCTTGTAACGACCGGGGTAGTCATACACTTCATACTGCGTGCGCTGGTAATCCTGGTGCTGGCCTTCCTGGTCAAAACGCCCTGCCCAGCCGGGTCGTTTAAAGGTGTAGTCTTTGGTCACTACGGAGGAAGGACGGATTTGTGCGCTGTAGCGGAACTGGCTGATGCAGAGGGTGCTCACTTCGGTGCGGGTGTTCGGATTCCAGGGGATCTCAAAGGACTCCGGCAGATAACGCACGGTGTCGCACAGGACCAGGCTCTGGTCGGTACTTTTTTGCGCGTGCTCCTCATAAAAGAAGATGCCTTCCTCCGCCGCCATCCGGCACAGGAAATCGTAATCAGTTTCACCGTACTGGACACAAAATTCACGGGAAGGATGCGGCTCGCTGAACAGCGGACTCCACTCCGTCACACCGTTTTCCTTCAGGATCGTAGCGAGGATGCTTTCGATGTCTTCATTCTGGAAGATACGGAAGTTCTGGCGCAGCCCTGTGCGCCACAGCGGCGGGCATACCTTCATGCTGTACAGCATCTGGTTTTTGTCGTTCTCCCCCAGTTCAAACCAGGTCACTACACCTTTCACCCGGCGCTGTACGTCATCGCCCTGCCATATCGTCAGGTAGGCCATTTTGTCCAGTATTTGCTGAAATTCAAGGGAGAGAAACTGCTGGCTGACCAGAGAGAGATCGAGGGAAAAAAGTGAAGAGAGTGACTGGGTGAGATGAAAGGAAACCACCGCAAAAGCATCCGGTGGCAGGCCGTCCACTTCCAGTGTGAAACGTAATCCGGTTGACATAGCAACCTCCGGGATTAAGGAAAAACAGACAGTTCGCTGTTAAAGCGGCTGTGACAGTACAATATTACGCATGCGTTCATGCACGCTACCGCCGAAGTTTCCGGCATCCGCCATCTCCTGTGAACACAACTCATTACTGAAAACCTTTCTTTTACGGCGTAACAAAAACAGCACCCGGTCCCGGATGCTGTTGGCTTAACTTATGCTTCCAGCGGTGCGCGCCAGTCGTCAGCACCGGAGGTGCCGGATTTGACGTGTTCCCACTCAATTTTGCGGTAGGCCAGTGAAACTTCGAGCAACTGGGTGAACTCGCGTTTCGCCGGATCCTGGCAATGCGGCATATGCAGTTTCATATCGACAATCGTCGAATCGGTCAGGCGGGTGGTGAAATAATGCTCCTGTTTGCCTTCCACAGAGGTACGCCACCAGTGAAGTTCAGTGGTTGGCAGCATTTCGCCGGAGGCCAGTGCGTTGTACATCAGCGGAACAGCTTTGTTCAGCGCCACGGTAAAAATGAACGGCTTGTGAGCACGCTGACCCGCAGGCTGACCGGACTGAGGATCTGTCGGGACAGTAACGTTATGAAGAAACTCCTGGACTAACATTTCATCTTCGTGGCCTTGCACGTAGATATTGCCGACGGAATCAGCAGTAAAAGCACCAGCAGTGATGTTCCCCTGGGTCTGGCCCGCAATCGAAATGTAACATGGGGTTGGCATTTGTAAACTCCTTGTAAAATTCGTTAGTTAACACTTACAATAACCTATCGATAGCCACGACAGGCAGATGTCGCTCACTCTGGAACTACATCATTTTTCTGTACTTTTCACATACAAACCGAATTTGAATTCACGGCTGCTGTAAAAAAATCCGTTTCAATCATCCAAGAGCTAAATAGGTAACACTGGTTATATGATTTGATAGCCATGCTCAAATGACCAAGGCCTGTCATCATCTCTATTAAAAGGCAAAGCTGTATCATTAATAAATATCTCACTTACCCATTTAGAATTTATCATTTTGATAGTTTCTGAGATATTCCTTAAAAAACCACTCTTTTAATCATGAGGTAAATATATAAACACAAAAACATTAATATTACTTATGTTTTAATAAAAAATTTAACAATATCAAATACATGTGAATTTTAATTTATTTTTACAAATCCCATGATATGCCTGACATGGATAATCAATGCTTATAGAATGTATTTATTTATCGCAGAATACCCTTATTTGTGAATGATAAAAAGTCCTTTTATTATTTATTTTTAAGCGTAAAATGCGGGGCAATTAAGGAGTGGTGAATTTATTTTAACCGCCATTAGTACGGCATTGTCGATATTTTTTCGGTACAAATATGCTGTATTCATGGTCTGTACGAGACAACATGACGGATCACTTTTATGAGCAAAAAATTTGAAGGCAGCGTCGCGCCTCGCGAGCGCATAAATATATCGTATGTCCCCAAAACGGACGGTCAGACGGCTGAAGTAGAGCTTCCGCTCAACATGCTCGTTGTCGGCGATACCGGAAATACGCAAGAGACATCCCCTTTGGATGAACGCCAGGCTGTTTCCATTAACAAACACAATTTTGGCGCGGTGATGGCCGAAGCAAACATTGACCTCAATTTCATTGTCCCCGCCACGCTTAAGGAAAGTAGAACTGGTGATGAACTGAATGTGGCGCTGAACATCAAGTCACTGGATGATTTTTCACCAGATAGCGTGGCTCGACAGGTTCCGGAAGTAAACAAATTGCTGGAACTGCGTGAAGCGCTTACTGCGCTGAAAGGGCCGATGGGTAACCTTCCTGCCTTCCGTACACAAATCCAGGCATTGCTGGAAAATGAGGAATCCCGCGAACAGTTGCTAAAAGAAATCGGCTTGGTGAGCGGGAAATAACCCCAAAAATTTCATTAAAACGGGGTTATCCAGACATGGCGGCACACAAAAATATCTGTGGGTCACTTCCCTGTCTAACGAAGAAATACGGTGTGCAATGTACCTGGTATGCTTCAGTCAGACAGGTGAATTAAACCAAGATGACGTGGATGCGCTGACTATAAAACTGGATCGCCGTATCAGTGACCTAATGGATGACCTTATCCATCTTTGTGAGCTTCAGCAGAGCGTGCTGTACTGACGGTGCGTACTTCACTGAAGGTTCGAACCCGGTTACAGAAACACAGCAAAACAGAAGGATTTTCAGTATGTCTTTACAGGAAGAGGAACTTGTTTCCAGTCAGGTAGATCAGGCGCCGTCGCTGCTTGATCAAATCATGGCGCAGACCCGCATTCAGCCCGGCTCGGAAGTTTATGACGTTGCCCGCCAGGGCGTGACAGCCTTTATTAGCAGCATCCTGCAATCCACCACACCTGACGAACCGGTCAATAAACTGGCCGTGGACAGCATGATTGCAGATATTGATGAACGCATCAGTCGCCAGATGGATACCATCATCCATGCGCCTACATTTCAGCAGGTAGAGTCGTTCTGGCGCTCACTGAAAACCATGGTGGATCGCGTTGATTTCCGTGAAAACATCAAGGTCAACGTGCTTCATGTCACCAAACAGGAGCTTCTGGAAGACTTTGAGTTTGCACCAGAAATTATTCAATCCGGATTTTATAAACATGTTTATTCGTCTGGATTCGGACAGTTTGGTGGTGAACCCATCGCTACCGTGCTGGGCGCTTACGAGTTTAAAAATACCGCGCCAGACATGAAGCTGCTGCAATACGTCAGTGCCGTGGGCGCAATGGCGCACGCACCGTTCCTGTCCTCCGTTTCCCCGGAATTTATGGGGCTGAACTCTTGGACCGAACTGCCTAATATCAAAGATCTTTATGCCATCTTTGAAGGTCCGGCCTATACCAAATGGCGAGCCCTTCGTGACTCTGAAGATTCGCGTTATTTAGGGCTTACGGCACCCCGCTTCCTGCTTCGCCAACCCTGGTCACCAACAGATAACCCTGTTAAGAACTTTAACTATCACGAAGATGTCAGCCAGAACCACGAAGATTATCTGTGGGGTAATACGGCCTGGATGCTGGCATGCAATGTCGCTGACAGTTTTGCCAAATACCGCTGGTGTCCAAATATCATCGGTCAGCAAAGCGGCGGCGCAGTGAAAGATCTGCCGGTACATCTGTTCGAAACGATGGGTCAAATTCAGGCCAAAATCCCAACCGAGGTGCTGATCACCGATCGCCGTGAATTTGAACTAGCTGAAGAAGGGTTTATTACCCTAACCATGCGTAAAGACTCTGATAATGCAGCCTTTTTCTCAGCAAATTCGGTACAAAAACCGAAACACTTTCCGGGAAAAGATGCAGAAACCAACTATAAGCTGGGTACGCAGCTTCCTTATCTCTTCATCATCAACCGGTTAGCGCACTACATCAAGGTGTTGCAGCGTGAACAACTCGGGTCATGGAAAGAAAGAAGCGACTTAGAGAGGGAGCTGAATACCTGGATCCGTCAGTATGTTGCCGACCAGGAAAACCCACCAGCAGACGTGCGCAGTCGTAAACCTCTGCGCGCCGCCAGAGTTGAAGTTATGGATGTGGAAGGCGAACCCGGATGGTATCAGGTTGCACTGAGCGTAAGGCCACATTTTAAATTTATGGGGGCAAACTTTGAGCTTTCCTTGGTTGGCCGGTTAGACAGGGAGTAACACACCATGATACCGGATCGGGAAAGAACCACAGGTTCTCTTTTTGAGCGTATGGAAGCCTCTTCGGCCAGAAACCGGCAGGGAGGCAGTATTCATTCGCTCAGGCAATCCATTCGCCAGAACCTACGAAACATTTTTAATACCCGGTCCGGTAGTTGCCGGGGGGCGCCTGAACTGGGCATTGATGAACCGGAAGAAGCTGAAAACTTCCGCGAATCAATGAGTCGGGCCATCGCGCAATGTATAGAACGCTATGAACCCCGGATCTCACACGCTGAAGTGCAGGCTGTGGTTTCATCCGCCGCCAGCCCGCTGGATATGACGTTTCATATTTCAGCCTGGGTGACATTTAACGAAACACATGAAGTGCTTGAATTTGATATGGCACCGAATGGCAGCCAGCATTACCTGGTGGACTGACAAATGGAATTTGAAGAACGCTATTTCCGGGAAGAACTCGATTACCTGCGCCAGCTCAGCAAGCTGCTGGCAACGGAAAAACCCCATCTGGCCCGCTTCCTGGCCGAAAAAGATGCGGATCCGGATATTGAACGCCTGCTGGAAGGCGTGGCTTTTCTTACCGGCAATCTCCGCCAGAAAATTGAGGATGAATTCCCAGAACTGACGCATGGGCTTATTAAGATGCTGTGGCCTAATTACCTGCGTCCGGTTCCGGCAATGACCCTTATTGAATATACGCAGGATATGGATAAGTCTTCTGTGCCGGTGTTAATCCCCCGTAATGAGCAGTTTACAACCAACGCAGGGGAAATCAGAGTCGATGAAGTGCTGCCCTCCGATGCTAAAAAGGAAGAGCCGCCTCCCTGTACCTTCACCCTCTGCCGGGATATCTGGCTGTTGCCCGTTCGCCTGGAGCAGATTGAAAACCGCAGTACGCCCCGTAATGGTGTTATCAACATCACCTTTTCGGTCACATCGGGAACGGACTTCCGCACGCTGGATCTGAACAAACTTCGCTTCTGGCTCAGCAATGACGACAACTATACCCGTGACCAGCTTTATTTATGGTTCTGTGAATACTTGCAGGGTGCCGACCTGACTGTGGGTGAACAGCATATTCGCCTGCCTGAGTTTATGCTGAAAGCTGTCGGTTTTGAGCCGCAGGATGCCATGCTGCCGTGGCCGAAAAACGTCCATAGCGGCTACCGGATCCTTCAGGAGTATTTCTGTTACCCGGATGCGTTTCTCTTTTTTGATCTTTGTGGCTGTCCGGCTTTGCCTGACGGATTGCAGGCTGAATCCTTTACCCTGCAACTGCGTTTTTCACGCCCTTTGCCCGTGGACATCCGGCTGCGCCGCGATTCCCTGCGCCTGTATTGCGCACCTGCCATTAATTTATTTATCCACCATGCAGAAGCCATCACGCTGGACAATCGGCGGGCAGACTATCCGCTGGTTCCCAGCCGCCATTACCCGGAACATTACGATGTTTTTTCCGTTAACAGTGTGGTGAGCCAGGTCCAGGATATGTTCAGGAAAAAAGATCTGGGACGTCCTGTTTCGACGCAGGCCGTACGCCAGTGGCCTGCCTTTGAAAGTTTCAGCCATCAGATGGAATACAGCCGGAAGCGGGAAGTAGTGTACTGGCATCACCGGACCAAAACATCCCTGTTCCATCGCGGCTTTGATCATACCCTTGCTTTTATACATGCTGATGGGAGTTATCCGTCAGACGAATCGCTACTCAGTAATGAAGTGGTTTCGGTAACGCTAACCTGTACCAACCGGGAGCTTCCGTCACAGCTTCGTTCCGGTGATATCACCGGCACAGCCGGTAAAAATGCGGCAGTCGCTTCATTTCGCAACATTACCCGCCCGACGCAACCACTCTGGCCAGTCATTGATGGCAGCCTGCACTGGTCCCTGCTCTCCGCCATGAACCTGAATTATCTGTCATTACTGGATACGGACGCGCTGAAGCAGGTCATCGCCAACTTTGATCGCTACGCAATCCATCATCCGCAGACGGCGCGGTTGTCACAACAAAAGCTGGATGCCATTGAGCGTCTTGAGACCCGCCCCATTGATCGCCTGTTTACGGGTATTCCCGTTCGAGGGCTGGCCTCAACGCTGTATCTGCATCCGGAGCCGTTTGTCTGTGAAGGGGAAATGTATCTGCTCGGTACGGTGCTTTCGCACTTTCTTTCGCTGTATGCCAGCGTCAATTCATTCCACATGCTGACCGTTGTGAACACTGAAAGCCAGGAGACATGGAAATGGACGGAAAGAACCGGGCAGCATCCTCTTATCTGAGTCCGGGAAATCCCCTGGCAGATAAAGAGCAGAATGATCCGCTGGCGCAGGTTCTCCATAACGCCTGCTCTTACAATTTTTTTGCGATGGCGGAGTTGTTGCACCGCCTGGCACAGGGGGAAAAGGGGACACCGGAATTATCCCTGCGCGATGATCCGACACAGGAAATCCTGCGTTTCAGCGCCGACGCCAGCCTTGCGTTTCCCCTGAGTGATATCAGTTTGCTGAAACGGGATACGTCAGGGGTATTCAGGATGACCACCACCTTTATGGGGTTACAGGGGAGCCAGTCGCCTCTCCCCGGTTATTACCTTGATCAACTGGCCTGGAAAGCGGTACATGAACAAAGCCCGGTGGGCGATTTTCTGGATATGTTCAGCCACCGCCTGACTCAGTTTGTCTGGCATATCTGGCGCAAGTACCGCTATCACGTCAGTTTTCGTAACGGCGGTGTGGATGCGTTCTCGCAGCGCATGTACTCCCTTGTCGGGCTGGGTAATCGCCAGCTTCGCGATAAGCTGGCGATTAATCACAGTAAAATGCTGGCGTATTCCGGGATCCTGGCCAATCCGGGACGCTCCCCGGAAATTATCTGCGGCCTGGTGTCCCACTGCTTTGATTTGTCAGAAGTGACGCTGCAAAACTGGCAACGTCGCAAGGTGGATATTGAACCGGATCAGCAAAACAGCCTGGGGAGCTATTCGCTTAAAAATGGCGAAAAACTGGCCGGAAGATCGGTGTTGGGCAACTTTGTTCTGGGTACACGGGTGCCCGATCTCAGCGGAAAATTCCAGCTCAGTATTACCCGTCTGACCCGAAAACAGTTCCTCTCTTTTCTGCCGTCCGGCGAAAACTTCCTGCCACTGACGATGTTTGTGTCATTCATTCTGCGCGATCAACTTGCCTGGGACTTACATCTGGGGCTGGCGCCGGAGCAGGTGGGTGCAATGCGCCTGGGCGATAACAAAAGTGCGCTGCTGGGCTGGACCAGCTTCCTCGGCACACCGGAAGAACGCCCCTCAGTCACCATCAGGGTACGGTCGTAAATTATGATAATCACGGAGCAGAATATGCCGGAAGAGAAATTACAGACGCTTTCATTGCAGGTCATTAACGGCAGTGAGCTGGAAAGCGGGCGGGCGGCACGCTGTCTGTTCACACAGCAGGGAAATGTCGGCCATGGCCCCGAATGCCACTGGTCGGTGCAGGATCGTCAGCAGAGCATTCCGGCTCAGGCTTTTACTGTTATCCTGCTCGATGGCACATTTTGTCTGCGCCCGCAGACGGCACAACTGTGGCTGAACCAGGCAAAAGTCACAGCAACATCAGACCTGATACAGCTGCGCCAGGGCGATGAGATCCAGATCGGGCGACTGATGGTGAGGGTTCATCTGAACCGGGGAGATATCCCCCATTACGATGAGGAAATGGCCACTCCCGAAACCATTGTAACCAATCGCGATATGCTCACGGATACCCTGCTGTCAACGGAAGGCGCACCACACTATCCGGGAATGACTCACCGGCACCAGCTTGCAGACACCGTGGTAAACGGTTTTTCTGCCGATCCACTCCAGGCACTTCAGTCCGAAAGCTTGATAACCACGGGCGATCCGCTTTCAGGCATTGCGGCTGTCCGGCCATCGGCACCGCTGTCTGATCCGGCAAGTAATGGTGGGATCAATACTCCGTTTATGGATCTGCCGCCCATTTATGCCAGCCCCGGCGATCGTAATGATGACGTCTCTCCGGCAGAAATGGCGCAACGCCACCTTGCGGTCACCCCCTTACTGCGCGGTCTCGGCGGCTCGCTTACCGTGAGCAATTCCGACGATGCGGATGATTTTCTGGAAGAGGCCGGACGAACGTTACAGGCCGCAATAAAAGGTCTGCTTGATTTGCAGCAGCAGCGTAACAGCCTCTCAGACAAACATTTGCGCCCGCTGGAAGATAACCCGCTGCGCCTGAACATGGATTACGCCACCGCGCTCGACGTGATGTTTGCCGAAGGTAAAAGCCCGGTACATCTGGCGGCTCCCGCCGCCGTCAGTGAAAGCCTGCGCAATGTTCGCCACCACGAAGAGGCAAACCGGGCGGCGATTGTGGAGTCGCTTTGTGTCCTGCTGGACGCTTTCTCACCACAAAATCTGATGCGACGCTTTGTGCAGTACCGCCGCAGCCATGAACTGCGCCAGCCGCTGGATGATGCCGGAGCATGGCAAATGTACAGCCATTATTACCAAGAACTGGCCTCCGATCGCCAGCAGGGGTTTGAGATGCTGTTTAACGAGGTCTACGCCCAGGTCTATGACCGGGTGCTTCGTGAAAAACAGCGGGAGCCGGAAGCATGAACAGGAAGGCGTTTCTGGCCTGCGTGCTGATGTGCGTCATATTAACCGGCTGCGAAACGGCGAAAAAAATCAGTGAGGTGATCAAAAACCCGGATATCCAGGTCGGGAGCCTGAAGGAACAACCGTCGGAAATAACCGTCACCCTGCTGACCGAACCGGACACCAATACCAATGCGGAGGGTGAACCAGCCGCCGTGGACGTGCAACTGGTGTACCTCACTGACGACTCAAAATTACAGGCAGCAGACTATGACCAGATAGCCAGTACGCCGCTACCGGATGTGCTGGGTAAAAACTATATCGACCACCAGGATTTCAACCTGTTGCCGGACACCATAAAAACCCTGCCGCCGGTAAAGCTGGATGAGAAAACGCAGTTTATTGGTGTCGTGGCCTATTTCTCCGATGACCAGGCCACTGAATGGAAACAAATCGAGACGGTGGAAGGAACCGGCCACCATTACCGCCTGCTGGTGCATGTCCGTCAAAGCAGCATCGAAATGAAAAAAGAGGATGAATAATTATGGCAACCACCCGCAACAAGGTGATATGGCAGGAAGGGATGCTGATGCGCCCACACCATTTCCAGCAACAGCAGCGTTACAACAACTACCTGGATAACCAGCGTTTCCGGGCCATTAATGATTTATCCTGGGGATTTACTGAACTCTCCCTCAACAATGAACTGCTATCGCAGGGTAAGGTCATGATTGACAGTGCGTCAGGCATGTTGCCTGACGGCACCGTCTTCTCCATCCCTGACCAGGACGCCCTACCCGATCCACTACACCCGCAAAATTTTCCGGACGAAAAAAGCCGCAATATTTACCTCGCTCTGCCAGTCGCCAGTGATGTGAGAAATGAAATCAGCGACGGGCGACGAATCGGGCGTTACCGGCTGAATTATGCCGATGTCCGGGATCTGCATTCAGAAGAAGGTGACGCGCGAACACTGACGTTGGGACAACTGACGCCGCGCATTATGAGCGGTGCGGAAGATATGAGCGCCTATATTACGCTCCCGCTTTGCCGAATCAGCGATCGCCATGCCGACGGTTCCCTGACGCTGGATGACGATTTTATACCCTCCTGCCAGAATATTCAGGTCAGTAAGAGGCTGCGTGTTTATCTGAAAGAAGTACAGGGGGCCATTGGCGGACGGGCAAGCGATCTGGCAAACCGCATAGGCTCTCCGGCGCAGAGCGGCATTGCAGATGTGGCGGAATTTATGATGTTGCAGTTGCTTAACCGTAACCAGACCCGGTTTACCCATCGCGCCCGCCGATCCCAGCTCCATCCGGAAGATTTCTACCTTGATCTTGCCGGGTTACTGGGAGAACTGATGACGTTTACCGAGCCGTCACGCCTGCCCTGCCCGCTTGATGTGTATGATCATCATGACCTGACCAAAACATTTAAAACACTGTTACCGGAAGTCAAGCGGGCTCTGCATACAGTACTGTCGCCAAGAGCGGTCAATCTGCCGCTGCATCTGCGTGACGGCATCTGGCAGGCCGATGTTCATGACACAGAACTGCTACAGTCTGCCACCTTTGTGCTGGCCGTGGCGGCAAATATGCCCGTCGATCAGATCCAGCGCCAGTTTATCCAGCAGTCGAAAATTTCCTCGCCGGAAAAAATCCGCAATATGGTCAGTGTGCAGATACCCGGAATTCCATTGCGTGCCTTGATGGTGGCTCCCCGCCAGCTTCCTTACCATTCTGGGTTCAGCTATTTCGAACTCGACAAGAGTGGCCAGGCCTGGGCAGAAATGGCTGCCGCAGGTGCTGTTGCACTGCATGTGTCCGGCAGTTTCCCGGACCTGAATATGCAACTGTGGGCGATCAGAGGGTAAGACGATGGATGAAGGGTCACTGTCTCTGCCACCATTTACCAGACACGTCGAAAAAGGCCTGCGTGACTATCATCTTGCACTTCGTGGCAATAGCCTGAATCCGATGATCGACGCGGCCACGCCCCTCCTCGGTATGGTGATGCGTCTTTCAACCATGAACAGCCAGACGATGCCGGAGCATCTGTTTGCTCAGGTGGTGACGGATGTTCAGGCGGTGGAGCAACTGCTTCAGGAGCAGGGCTACGAACCGGGCGTGATTATCTCGTTTCGCTACATCCTCTGCACTTTTATTGATGAAGCGGCGCTCGGTAACGGCTGGTCCAACAAGAACGAGTGGATCAAACAGTCGTTGCTGGTCCATTTCCATAATGAAGCTTGGGGTGGCGAGAAGGTTTTCATCCTGCTGGAGCGCCTGATCCGTGAACCCAAACGTTACCAGGATCTGCTTGAATTTCTCTGGCTCTGTTTTTCTCTGGGTTTTCGCGGGCGTTACAAAGTGGCAGCACAAGATCAGGGGGAATTTGAGCAGATCTACCGCCGCCTGTACCACGTCCTGCATAAACTGCGCGGCGATGCCCCTTTCCCGCTGTTACACCTGGACAAAAAAACCCAGGGCGGGCGTTATCAGTTAATCAGTCGCCTGACCATTAAACATATTTTTTGTGGTGGCGTTGTCGTGCTGGCGTTGTTTTACCTGTTCTATCTGCTGCGGCTGGACAGCCAGACGCAGGACATTCTGCACCAGCTAAACAAATTACTTCGATAAGGACGTTTATGATCCAGATTGATCTTCCTACGCTGGTAAAACGGCTTAACCTGTTCTCCCGCCAGGCGCTGGAGATGGCCGCCTCTGAATGTATGTAGTGGATCGGTAATTCA
>NZ_RHJM01000017.1:18764-37053 GCF_004212315.1 Escherichia sp. E10V5 | reverse complement strand
CGGGCTTGGGGGCACTCCAGACCTTGTCTTTAGTCGCTTAACCATTTACGGGACCCCATTTTGTTTCCAGACGTCTGAAGAGCTCTTCATGGCGCTTTTCGTCCTGCTATTCCCTGCTGACTGGTGATGCAGCCCTGACGTTTTCGTCTGAGATACTCCAGCCAACGTTTATCACTTCACTGTCTTTCCTGTCTGAATAACCTGATATCAACGAAAATCGGCAATGCATACAAAAATGGGTATTTGTCTGATAACTCAACTGAAAGGTGGATGACAGCTTTTAAGAATGAAATCTCTCTAAGCCAGTTGAATTTACTGTAAAGTATCATTTGTTAGTACAAGATACTTAATTACAACTTAAATATCATTAGGAATGTTTTTATAGTACACACATAACATCTTGTTTATATTAGAATAATATTTTATCATGAAATGATTCCTAAGGTCTTTTGATAGCGAGATCATTTGTTTAAAATCTAACTCATGAAATAACTCAACGGCATTTTGCTTTTCTGGAAATAACCCATAGTTATCACCATTCATAAGAGTTATGACCTTTTATGTAAAATTGAAATCATCCTCACAGTGCTGTGATGCCATCTCGACCTATCATAAGAGTGGCATGTCTGCGTATATACTATGATTTTTTTCTTTTAAAATAATATGTTATATGATTTTTTGCACTTAATAGCAGAAAACCATAGGTTTCCCAACACCAGGATATTATTTTGAAGCAGTCATCTTTAAATATTTATCAGTAAGCCAACCTGATGTGTTCAGTAGAATCAGGCGATAATATAATGTTTTATTTTGTGTCTAAATATTAATAGCTGGGCTCAATAAGAGTCTGTCTGGAGAAATAACATAATGAATGCGATTGAACTTTCTGAACAATCACAAGCAATCCATGATTTGAATCTGACTTACCTTTTATTGGCACAACGATTAATTTTGGAGGATAAAATATCTGCCGGCTTCAGACTGGGACTAAATGAAGCGACAATGGAATCTCTGGTGGGTTTATCTCTTCCTCAGTTGATTAAATTATCGTCTACCGGACAATTAATTTGTCGTTTACGTATAGACAGTGAAATGATACTTAATTGTTTAACCAGAGATTCAAGGATTGATGCTCTGCAACGTATTCACACTGGAATTATTCTTTCCACAGAATTACTGGATTCATTGTCCGAACAGAAAAACATTGCCATCTGAGGGTACGATTATGAGTGATAAAAGCATTATTAATGAAGTTAAGGATGCTCAAATTGCAATGGAACTGATTAATCTTGGCGCAAGAATGCAGGTTCTTGAAAGTGAAACGAATCTGAGTCGTCGGTGGTTATTAAGACTTTATAAAGAAATTAAAGGGTGTTCGCCTGCAAAAGGTATGCTGCCATTTTCTGCTGACTGGTATATGTCATGGGAACAGAACATTCATTCTTCGATTTTCTATAACATCTATCGCTTTTTGCAAAAGAAAAACTTTGGCCGTCCAGTCGAAGTCATGCTTAAAGCTTACCGACTGTATCTGGACCAGATTCAGAAGGAATCCGGTGAGAAGTCTATCCTGAGCTTAACCAGAGCCTGGACGCTGTTACGCTTCATTGACTGCGGAATGGTAGAATTGACGCGTTGTTGCGGTTGCGGTGGCAGTTTTGTCACAACACCAGGATACAGTTTGCACACCTTTACCTGTAGCCTGTGTTTTCCACCTTCTCGCGCAAGCAAAAAAATGAAAGAACAATCAATTGAACATGTAAGCCATGAGATTTAATGAAAACTAATACGCATATCTTCCTGCCATCTGTGGATTTCAAATGCACAGAATGGCAGGGATGGGGGCGATTATAAAGACGTGGAGTGACAGAGGTTTTCTGGCTGCTATCTTCACCAGACTCATACAGAAATCCGGTAACTATTTCCAACGTGATGATGAGAATGATCGCCGTCTTCTCCATAAAGTGATGGCATATTTCCAGTCTGAACTATTAATTTTCGCAGAGTGGTTACTCTTTCCATATGGATTTCGAGTAATTGATTACTCCTTTGATTCAAATCACTTGCACGACGTAGCACCAAAGTAATCCCTTCCCAACGAGTGGCAAGTCTGGCATTATTTTTATAAGGAATATAAAGCTGTGCATTTTTTTCTGCATGCTTACGTTCTTCATCATAAAAATTAATTGCAGCCAACAAACGACTTTTATTATCAGAGATAACCTGAAGCGAGACTGGATTTATTCTCGCGCGGCTGAGCTGGGAAACTTCTTCCAGCAAGGTACCTTCCAGTTCATCAAGAAGTGTTTGCAATTTAATAAGATTTTTTTCTAACTGATCTTTCACTTTGTTACTCCTGGTTTATGAAAATCGAATAATCTCATCAACCAACCGGGCGGCGATATGATCACTGTCCAGGGTTAATTCACCGGCGGCTATTTGCGCAGAGATTTTGGCGAGGCGGGCGTGGTCTACATCGTTGGAATCATCTGAGGTAAATCTGTCAGACAGATGACTTAATTCAACATGCACACTGGCATCTTGATCGTCGGATCGCAGTGATCCACCCTGCGGTTGAGGCTGACGTGAATCCGTTGATTGTCGGATGTCAGCTCCCTGTACAGGAGAGGTCTGGCAAATACGCTCGATACTCATAGTTATCCTGATTCGAAATAATAATGAATGGGTACTATGTATATCGGCGTACAGGGAAATAACTGAAGTCAGTCGTTCTGGCTGATAAATGCCTTACCGTTACCTACGGCTGTCGCCAGCAGGGTTTGCCCGGAGTGCATTTGTACGCGAAATGACTCTCTGAGGGTTGCATTGTCTAATGCTTTTCCGGTGGTATGAATCTCATAATCATCGCCTTTGGTCATCACATCAACTTTTTCACCTGTGTGGATCACCCATTGCTGGCGTAGTTCGCTGAAAGTCAGAGGATGATTTGGTTGTATCCATCGGGTTGGCGTTGCACCAATAATCTTCTGTGGGTCGAGGATGAGATCGGCTGGAAGATGGTCAATATTCCCTCGTTGTGACTGGATATCATTCTGACTTACCGTTTGCCCAGGTGTAAGTTCATGTGCTGCCAGCCAGTATGTCGCCGTGGCACTTACAGAAACCTGGATGAATTTCTGATGTGTTCCGCAAGAGGCAATAATGCTGTGATTGCCGCTTAGTTTTTTTGTATGGCCAGGTAAACGTAATGCCGGGTTTCCACAAAGTGTTGCCAGTTGAGTGGTAGGGGTCAGGATCGTAACCTGTAATTGTGGCATTCCCTGACTATAAGGGGCCAGCAGCAATGCGATACGCGACGACAGCGACTGACCGGTTGACTGTGAGGCATGAGCCAGGATTGTCAGATTAAGATAAACGATCAGGAAAAGTAATAAAACGAGGGGTAAACGTTTAAATAACATTTGTTATCGACCTTTCGTCAGAAAAGCTTTCGACTTAAGACATGCACAATAATATATCCTGAGAAGCAATTTTTTTACTCGCTAATGTGATGCCGTAAAAGCGTTTGTTTGCAGGATAGACATTTCAAAATATATCAAAGTGTTTTTTGTATGCCATTTTGGGGAACAATCTGGTTAATTGACGTCATTGCTGTCGCATATTTGCATTATGGTTTTTTCGACCTCTCACCATAAAATGCACCGCAATATTGTTAATAAACAAGAAAGGTTTTATCTCATGCTGGATAAACTCGACAGTGAATTCCGGTTTCAGCAGCATGCGTTGAGTCTGCTGACGCAACGCCAGGGCATCCTTGCTTCTAATATCGCGAATGCTGATACACCAGGATATCTCGCACGGGATATCGATTTTTCGCAACAGTTAAAGGAAGCCGTTAACCGCAGTCAGGCGACTGACAATAATATGAGTCTGACGGTTACCTCTGAAAGACATATTGCTGACAGTACGCATTTAATGACTGATCCACGACCTCTTTATCGTATACCCGATCAACCCAGCGCTGATGGTAATACCGTAGATATGGATCGCGAGCGTGTTAATTTTGCAGATAACTCAGTGAAATATCAGTCCAGTTTAACGTTTCTGACATCACAGATTAAAAACATGATGACGGTTGTTAGTCAGGGATAAATAAAATTATGTCACTTCTAAGTATTTTTGATATTTCCGGTTCAGCGATGGCCGCCCAGTCTCAGCGTCTGAACGTCAGCGCCAGTAATATGGCCAATGCCGACAGTATCGCCGGGCCGGACGGTAAACCATATAAAGCCAAACAGGTCATTTTTAGCGTTGATCATGCTGCGGATCAGGAGATCGGCGGAGTGAAAGTCAGTGATGTGGTGGAAAGCGATGCGCCGGATCGTCTGGTCTATGACCCTGACAACCCTCAGTCAGATAACAAAGGCTATCTCCATATGCCGAATGTCGATGTGGTGGGCGAAATGGTTAATACCATCTCAGCTTCCCGCAGTTATCAGGCCAATGTCGACGTAATGAATACCGCGAAAACCATGATGCTCAAAACACTGACTTTGGGTCAGTAAGGAAATAGTAATGTCGGTTTTACCCGTCATGACACAACGCAGTTCTGCCGCAGTTAATAAAGCCAGTCAAGCAGCAACCAGTAATAGCGCGGCCTCCGCCACCAATGGCAGCAGCGCCGAAGATATTATGAATAACTTTATGCAGTTGCTGGTTGCGCAAATGCAGAATCAGGACCCCACCAATCCGATGGATAACAACCAGCTTACGACTCAGCTGGCGCAGTTTAATACGGCGGCGGGTGTGCAGCAGTTGAACGGCACAGTGAATAGCGTCGGGATGCTGGTCACCAGTATGCAGCAGATGAATGCTGCCGAATGGGTAGGGCGCCAGGTATTGGTAGAAGGTGATACCACTGTTTCTACCGCACAGGGTGGCAATAATCAGTTTGCGCTCTCTGTCAATCAGGATGCGAGCGACGTCACTGTCACGCTGACTGATGATGCAGGAAATGCTTACACCGGAAAATTGAAAGATGTTAAAGCCGGCGTGCATGAATATACCCTGGACGATCTCAGTGATTTCGAGCCTTCCGATCCACGCACAGTAAGCGATACGAATTTTACCGTTTCGTATTCCGCTACCAACCCGGACGGCAGCACTCCTGACATCGTGTCGCTGAAAAAATCAAAAGTAGACAGTGTTTCTTTCACCCAGACAGGGGCTGTTCTGCAGTTAGGTAATGATGAGACGGCCACGTTGGCCAATGTCTATCTCATTGAATAATCAATTTCATTATGTTGTTTTTCGGGAAATAAAATGAGTTTTTCACAAGGTCTTAGCGGGTTAAACGCCGCATCACAGGCGCTGGACGTCGTCGGCAACAATATTGCCAACTCGCAAACTGTCGGGTTTAAGTCCGGCTCTATTTCATTTGCCGACGTGTTTGCAGGTTCGCAAATCGGTATGGGCGTTCAGGTCGCTGGCGTTGATCAGAATTTCAGCGATGGTGTTCTTGGCGCTGGCGCCAGCCCGCTGGATATGGGTATTCAGGGCAATGGCTTCTTCCGTATGGAAACCGAAGCGGGGAAAATATTCTATAGCCGTAACGGTCAGTTTAAGACCGATGCCAATGGCTATATCGTGAACAGTCAGGGGATGCGCCTGAGCGGTTATATGGCCATTGGTACACCGCCAACTGTCCAGGCTGGTTCACCGGTCGGGCCTTTGCAGATCCCAACGGGCGCGATGCCGGCAAAAGCCTCTAATGCAGGTAGCCTGAGCGGTAACCTGGATTCCGGAAATACAAAAATTGATACAGTAACGCATCCGTTTAAAACGACTGATGGCGATTCCTATAACTATTCTACCCAAGTGAATGCGTATGACAGCCAGGGTAATGAGCATGCCATTAATGTTTATTTTGTCAAAACGGCAGATAACACATGGTCCGTCTACTCTAATGACTCTACCGCTCCGGGCGCTACACCGCAAAAACTTGACATAACATTTGATTCCAGCGGAAAGCTCGTTACGACCCCCGCAAATCTGAAAGTCGATGGCGCTTCGTACAACGGTGCCGCAGCACTTAACTTCGATCTCGATTTATCCAAACTGTCGCAGCAGGCTTCCGATAACTCGATGGATAGCCCGGAAACTACGGGTTATGCGCCGGGTACGATGACGGGTTATGTCGTTGGCGATAACGGCCAGATTGTTGCTTCTTACAGCAACGGGCAGCAGCAGTTACTGGGCCAGGTTGTTCTGGCTAACTTCAATAACCCAGGCGGGCTGCAGCCAGCAGGGAACAACTGTTGGTCTGCGAGCCCGGAATCCGGCCAGCCGGTCGTTGGGATTTCTGATACCGGGAACCTCGGTACGCTGCGCGGTAACGCACTGGAAGCCTCAAACGTGGATCTGAGTAAAGAGATGGTCAACATGATCGTCTACCAACGCAACTATCAGTCCAACTCTCAGACCATCAAAACACAGTCTGAAGTCCTGCAAACGCTGGTTAACCTGGGTTAATAGCAAAACATGGATCACGCGATATATACCGCTATGGGGGCCGCAACGGCGGCCCTCGATCGCCAGGCCGTGGTGTCTGATAACCTGGCTAATGCCTCGACGCCGGGGTTTCGCGCACAGATTGCCGCTTATCGTGCCGTTCCGGTAGACGGCCCGTCAATGGCGACCCGCACGCTGGTGACCGAATCGACTCCTGGTAGTGACTACTCCTCGGGAACAGTCGAAAAAACCGACCGCACGCTGGATGTCGCGCTGCCAAAAGAAGGGTGGCTGGCAGTACAACTGCCGGATGGTACCGAAGGTTACACCAAAAACGGCAATATCCAGATGACGGCGGACGGGCAACTGCAAGTCCGTGGTCTGCCACTGATGGGCGATGGTGGTCCGCTGACCGTACCTACTCAGGCAAAGTTAACTATCGCGCCAGACGGCACCATTTCTGCGTTGGGTGCCGGTGAAGAACCGTCAGCCGTAGCGCAAACCGGGCGCATCAAGATTGTCAATGCGCTACCAGGCGAACTACAGCACGGCGATGACGGTGTATTCCATACCCGTGATGCCAGTTCGCTGGCGGCGGATACGAGTCTGCAGCTTATGCCGGGGATGCTGGAAGGCAGCAATGTCAGCCCCGTCAATTCAATGGTGAACATGATCACCACCGCGCGCAGCTTTGAAATGAATATGAAGGTCATCACAACCGTTGATGACAATGAACGTAACGCTAATCAGTTATTGAGCGCCAGCTAATCACTGGTAAGGAGTAATAACGCATGATCCGTTCCCTGTGGATTGCAAAAACGGGCCTGGAAGCACAACAGACCAATATGGATGTTATATCCAACAACCTGGCTAACGTAAGTACCAATGGTTTTAAACGTCAGCGAGCTGTATTTGAAGATCTGTTGTACCAGACGCTACGCCAGCCGGGCGCTCAGTCATCTGAACAAACCACTATTCCTTCCGGTTTACAGTTAGGAACAGGGGTAAGACCGGTGGCCACTGAGCGAATTCATAGCCAGGGCAGCCTGGCCCAGACCAACAACTCGAAAGATGTGGCTATTGAAGGGGATGGATTCCTGCAAGTTATGATGCCGGATGGCACCACAGCGTATACCCGTGATGGTTCGTTCCAGCTTGATCAGAACGGTCAACTGGTGACTTCCAGCGGTTATCCGGTTCAGCCGGCGATAAACGTACCGCAGGATGCAAAATCTATCACCATCGGCAACGACGGTATTGTCAGCGTCACCATTGCCGGGCAGGCGCAGCCACAACAGGTTGGGCAGCTTACCCTGAGTACTTTTATCAATGATACCGGTCTGGAAAGCATTGGTGAAAACCTGTACCGGGAGACGCAATCTTCCGGTGCACCGAATGAAACAACACCTGGTCAGAATGGCGCAGGTACGCTGCGACAGGGCTACGTGGAAACGTCGAACGTCAACGTGGCCGAGGAACTGGTCAACATGATTCAGACTCAGCGTGCCTATGAGATTAACAGCAAAGCTGTCTCTACTTCGGACCAGATGCTGCAGCGTTTAACGCAGCTTTGATTTGTGCCTTTGAGCCGCAGGTGGTTTCGCGGCTTTTTTTTATTATGTGATCGTTATGACCTATCCGATAGATTCTGGCCGCTTACTGCGGCGTCTGTTAACGCATGTTGCCCTGGTCGCGCTTCTTTCAGGATGCGCGTATATCCCTCATAAACCGTTGGTCGAAGGTGCAACATCTGTGACGCCGCAGATCCCGTATCAGCCTGCTAATAATGGCGCGATTTTTCAGCCTGGCGGCACGATGAACTATGGCTTTCAGCCGATGTTTGAAGATCGTCGCCCAAGAAATGTGGGTGATACATTGACCATCGTGTTGCAGGAAAATGTCAGCGCCAGCAAAAGTTCGTCTGCCAATGCTTCTCATGGCGGTTCGACAGGGCTTTCATTCAAGACAATCCCGCACTTTATCGAAGGATTGTTTGGTGGCGATCGGGCTAATACGGAGATCAGCGGTAAAAATGAATTCTCGGGTAAAGGCGGTGCGGCTGCTCGAAATACTTTCAGCGGTACGCTCACCGTCACGGTCAGCGATGTCCTCGCTAACGGCAACCTGCGCGTGGTCGGGGAAAAGCAAATAGCGATAAACCAGGGGACTGAGTTTATCCGTTTCACCGGTGTGGTTAACCCACGGACAATCAGTGGTAGCAATACAGTGGTTTCCACGCAGGTTGCCGATGCGCGTATCGAATATGTTGGTAACGGTTATATCAACGAAGCCGAACAAATGGGCTGGTTACAGCGTCTGTTCCTGAATCTTTCTCCGTTCTAAAGGTGTCGGTGATGAATCGTTATTTTTGGCATAAATTTACCCGTCTGACCGGCCTGTTATTGTTAATTATGCTCTCCCTGTCGGTCAGGGCAGAGCGTATCCGCGATTTGGCTTCGTTGTCAGGTGTGCGTGGTAACTCTCTGATGGGGTACGGTCTGGTCGTTGGTCTGGATGGTACAGGCGACCAGACCATGCAAACACCGTTTACGACGCAGACGCTAAACAACATGCTTTCGCAGCTGGGGATCACCGTCCCGCCTGGGTCGAGTATGCAGTTGAAAAACGTTGCTGCAGTAATGGTAACGGCAGAACTGCCGCCTTTTGCCCGTGCGGGTGAAAAATTCGATGTGGTCGTCTCGTCTATGGGTAACGCCAAAAGTTTGCGTGGCGGCACATTGCTGATGACGCCGCTGAAAGGCGCGGATAATCAGATCTATGCGCTGGCGCAGGGCAATTTGCTGGTTTCCGGCGCCGGAGCTCAGAGCCGCGGAAGCAGCGTACAGGTGAATCAGCTCAACGGCGCACGTATTACCGACGGCGCAACCGTTGAACGTGAAGTACCGATGGATTACGCCAACCAGCGCCCGTTAAAACTGTTGCTTAACGCGAGTGATTTCTCTGTTGCCCAGAAGATTAGCGACACCATTAATCGCCGTTTCTATTCCGCAGCTGTGGCTGAAGATGCGCGGACAGTAAAACTGTATGCGCCAAATGGCGAGGCTGCCAGAGTCCGTTTTCTGGCTGCGGTGATGGATTTGTCACTGAATGTTGGTTCCGGAGATGCTCGCGTCATTATTAACTCGCGTACCGGGTCGGTGGTCATAAACCGCCATGTCACGCTTGATACCTGTGCTGTTGCCCAGGGAGATCTGAGCGTGGATATCGCCCATTCCAGTCAGGTGAGTCAACCGGACACGCCATTGGCTGGCGGACAGACGGTAGTTGTGCCGCAAACTCAAGTCTCTGTTCGTGAGCAGGGCGGTTCTTTGCAACGCGTCAGCACCAGTGCCGATTTAAGCCATGTAGTACGGGCGCTGAACAGTCTCGGTGCGACGCCGAATGATTTGATGGCGATCCTGCAAGCGATGAATGACGCCGGTTGCCTGCACGCACGCCTGGAGATCAATTAATGAACAGCCTGTCAATGATATCTAATGGTGCCGCATTTGATGAACATAGCCTTGACGGGCTTAAGCGGGACGTAAAAAGTAATTCGGCAAACGGTCTGAGAGCCGCGGCACAACAACTCGAAGGGTTGTTTGTACAGATGATGCTGAAGAGTATGCGCGATGCCTCGTTGGGAAGCGGGGCGATGGATTCACAACAGTCCTCGATGTTTACTTCGATGTTCGATCAGCAAATTTCGCAGAACATCGCGCAAACGGGGAAACTTGGCTTTGCGGATCAGATGGTCGCCCAGATGGGCGGTGGTGTTCATCCGCATACCGCCACTTCTCAGCCGTATGTCCCGTCCACGTCGCATTTTAATGCGGCGCTGCCTCATTTACCGGCGCATTCTTTCTCGCTATCGCAATTAGTGCCTCGTTCTGTTCGGGAGCTACCCGAAACGGCACTACGGGAAGGGGGCGGTTTTATTTCACGCCTGCTGCAACCTGCTCTGGCCGTTGCCCGCAAAAGTGGGATCCCGCATCAGCTTATTATTGCGCAGGCCGCGCTTGAATCAGGCTGGGGAAATCGTGAAATCCCAACACAAAGCGGCAAACCCAGCCATAACCTGTTTGGCATAAAAGCCGCATCTGACTGGCACGGTGAAACGACGGAAATAACCACCACCGAATATAAACATGGGGTGGCGAATAAGACCAAAGCGCGATTTAAGGTTTATCCGTCTTATACAGCGGCGCTGGAGGATTACGCGTCATTACTGGTTAATAACCCGCGTTACCGACATGTCTGCAATGCCGTAAAACCAGAGGCGGCGGCAAAAGCGCTTCAGTCAGCCGGTTATGCTACCGATCCTGCATACGCACATAAATTAATTAACATTATTCAACAAGTTAAAGGTCGGGCTGAGCATGCTGTGAATGCCTATAACACGGACTTTTCATCAATATTTTAAATACAGTCTTTAGGGAATTTCACTCAGGCCGATTTATTAGTAAAGCAGCGTTTTTATAACCTAAAGATTTCAATCAGCGTCGACATGGCGGGTACTTTATGAATTTATTATATCTGGCTCAGAATGGATTAAGCGCGGCGCAGTGTGCCCTTAACGTCGTCGGAAACAACCTGACGAATGCCGTAACGGCAGGGTATAGCCGTCAAAACATTATGCTTGGAGAAGCGGGCGGCCAGTCTACTAATTATGGTTTTTTTGGTTATGGTGTCGCCGTGGATGACGTTCAGCGCATGTATGACGGATTCCTGAATAATCAGGTACGTGGTGCAACAACAGAATTTACCACCATGCAGGGCCGTTACCAGCAGGTCAGCCAGATTGATGACATGTTAGGGGATGATACCAATAACATCTCCACGACGCTTGGCAATATGTTTACGGCAATGGAAGCGGTCAGTGATAACCCGCTCGATCCTGCTGCGCGTCAGGGTGTATTGTCGCAATTTGAAGCGCTGGCGAATCAGTATCGTTCTAACAGCAAGACTCTGAATGGCCTTGATAAAAATACCAACACGCAAATCAGTCAAAGCGTTGAAGATATCAACTCCTGTACCACTCAGTTAGCAAATCTGAATGCGGAGATCGACAAGATTCATGGCCAGACGGGCGGAATGCCTTCCGATTTACTCGATAAACGCGATCAACTGTTAAATAAACTGAGTACGCAGATCGGCATTAATGTCACGGAAAATAAAGACACGGGCAGTGTGAATGTCTCAATGCAAAACGGCATGTCACTGGTCAATGGCAGCAAGTCTTACAATTTAAAAGCGACTCCGTCAGATAAAAATCCGTCTCAGATGCAGGTTGCTTACATCGATGCCACCGGTAATCCCCAGTTGCTGGATGAAAATGCCACGACAGGTAATCTCGGCGGTTTGTTTAAATTCCGTAATACCGATCTGGTCGATGCCCGTAATCAGCTTAATCAGTTAGCGCTGAAAATGGCGTCGAGATTTAATGAGGTCAATAAAGGTGGCTATGATCATAACGGTAATCACGGTGGCGATATTTTCAGTCTCGATGCTCCGCAGGCAACAGGCTATAACTCTAATAGCGGCAGTGCTTCCCTGGGAGTGACCATAGATAACGCCTCAGCGGTTAATGCCGAAGATTATACTATCACCTGGAATGGCACATCTAATGCCTGGGAAGTGAAAAACAGCGAAGGTAAAGCCGTTACGCCAACCGTTAATCCTGGTGGTTCACTCTCATTTGACGGCATCACCGTGACACCGACAGGTACACCCAATGATGGTGACAGCTTTACGCTGAATCCTGCTTCCGGCGCGGCAGATAGCATTAAAGTGGCGATTACCGATGGCGATGGAATTGCTGCCTCCGACTCGCAAGATGTGACAGACCAAAGCAACAACAAAAATATTGCGATACTGCTCGGTCTTAAGGATGAAAAGATTGTCGGAGATATGACCCTGACCGGTGCTTATGCCAACCTGGTAAGTTCTGTGGGATCGACGGTCAGCACCCTTCAGGCAGAACAGGATACCGCCGGAAAAGCCTGCGACCAGTGGGCAATGCAACAGCAGGCGGTTTCAGGGGTAGATATGAATGAGGAATACGTCAACTTACAGATGTTTTCTCAATATTATCAGGCCAATGCCGAAGTGCTTAAAACAGCTAACAGTCTTTTTGACACACTGTTAAGCCTTAAATAATACGTCACTGACATATTCTATTTTGAGATAATCGCTATGCGCCTTAGCACCAGTTTTATGTATCAGCGTCAGTTAGACAGTATGTCTAAAGCCATGACCAATTATAACGATCTCTCCGTGCGCCTTTCTGCCGGTCAGACTCTGTTGAAACCGTCTGACGATCCAGGTCAGGCATCACAGGCGGTGATGTATCAAAATGCGCTTTCACGTCTGGGCGAGTTTGATACTGCAAGAAAATATGCTCAGGATGCCCTCGGGCAGGAAGATAACACGCTGACGTCTATATCCGGCTTACTGACCGAAGACCTTGCTGGCAAAATTGTTCAGGCGGGATCTGAAACGTACAGCAAAGCGGACCGCGAAGCGCTGGCGACAGAATTATCCGGGATCCGCAGCCGTTTGCTCGACCTGGCGAACAGCAAAAACAGCGATGGACAGTACATTTTTGCGGGCTATAAAACAGGTGCTGCACCGTTTCAGGCCGATGGCACCTACGTTGGCGGTACGACGCCAATGACACAGAATGTGTCAGACAGTACGGAAATGCAGACCGGTACGACAGGTGATGCGCTTTTCCCGACTGATGCGGTAACGGGCGATAATATCCTGCAATCCTTACAGAAGACCATTGACGCGTTAAATAATCTGCCGGAAAACCCGAACGACGTTGAACGTAAAACGTTTGAAGCAACCATTGGGCAAACCAATACTGATGTACATAAAGCCATTGATAACCTGGGAAAAATCCAGGCGCGTGTAGGCTCAAGTCTGCAACAGCTGGAAACGCTGGGAAGCAGTGCTGATACTCAGGCGATTACCGTACAGAGTCGACTGCAGGAATCAACCGGTTCTGACTGGGACACCATGATCAGCGTATTATCTGAATCGAAAATGTCTGAATTTGCTTTAAATTCATCCATGAGCGTTTTTCAGGCAATGCAGCAGCTTTCTATATTCAAAACGCTTGGGTAAATATTGAACCCTGACCTGATTCAGGGAAGGGGAAATATATCTATTATTAGGGTAATCACTTACCAGTAGGGTATTTTTTACTTTGGTTAAGAAATCATGTTAAAACACTTTAATATTTCGACCTGGATGAATATCCTGCTGGGTATGTTCATCTTATTTCTCGTGTTGGTATCCGGTTTGAGTTATGTGAACTCAAATAACGCATCAAGGAATTTTGACAGAGCCATCTTATCTCTGGATAAGAATGAATCTCTGATGATGGCGGCTATCTATACGCTTGACAGTTTCAGCGGAATTAATTCGCTGATGATGCACAATATTACCAAACAAGAAATTACTCAGGATGAAATAGATACTTATCGTGATGTGTTAAATAAATCACGTAAGCTAATCAGCCAGTTTATGGATAAGCCGTTCACCACCCAGGAAGAACATAACCGGGCGCTGGTTGTCAAAAAAAGCTTTGAGGATGCTCTGGACAGAGAAACCAATAAAATGGGATTCATCACGCATCCGGAAGATTATCCAGGCAATATCGTTGCTGACGATATGGACGTGCAACATGCATTACGCACTAGTATTGACGCTTATCTGGACGAAGCCGCTCGTGTTACCAACAAATTTAATGTCGAGTCAGACATAGAAACGCAAAGAATAACCACCATCTCGGTGATTACGCTATTGCTGGGCTTTGTAATATTTTTAGTTTCGCGGATCTGGTTAAAACGCAATCTTTTTCAACGACTTGAGATGGCAAAAGAGGCGTTCAGGGCAATAGCCAGCGGCGACCTGAGCCATCAGACAAAAATTGGTAATCTGAATGAAATCGGCTTAATGCTGGCTGAAGTTGAAAAAATGCGTTTGTCGCTGACGGAAACGGTTAATGGCATCCGTGGCGGCGTGAAGCAGATTTACCATAATGTTCATGAAATTGCTAGTAGCAACAATGACTTGTCATCACGCACGGAAGAACAGGCTTCTGCACTGCAGCAAACTGCTGCCAGTATGGAAGAGCTAAAAATCACCGTTCGTCAGAACGCCGATAACGCCCACAGCGCCAGACAACTTGCAGAAAGCGCCAGCATTAGCGCACGCAACGGCGGTGATGTGATGAGTAATCTTGACGGAATTATGCGTGAAATATCAGACAGTTCCCGCCAGATTGCAGATATCAACGGCGTTATCGACAGCATTGCTAATCAGACCAATATTCTGGCGTTGAACGCGGCAGTAGAAGCGGCGCGTGCAGGTGAACAGGGGCGCGGGTTTGCCGTTGTTGCCGGTGAAGTTCGCAACCTGGCTAAACGTAGCGCAGATGCAGCAAAAGAGATTCGTTTGCTGATTAATACTTGTGTCGCCAACATGAATACCGGTTCTCAGGAGATGGTTGTCGCCGGGGAATCGATGAAGGAGATCGTCAAATCTGTCATTCAGGTTACTGATATCATGGCAGAAATTACCTCAGCTTCTGATGAGCAAAGTATCGGCATAAGCCAGATTGCGCAGGCAATCAATGAAATGGATCTGGTTACGCAACAAAATGCTGCGATGGTAGAGCAGGCCGCTAAAACCACCAGTGATGTCGAAACGAATGCCGGGGAATTGGATAATATGGTTTCTTCTTTTGTTGTCGAAGAAGAAAAAGATAAACGTTCCTGGAATATTAAAAAACAAACCAGAAAACATGTATTACCTGATGTATCGAAAAAAACACCAATTCAGTCAGATGATGAGTGGGAATCATTCTAAATTAAAATAATAGTAAGATACATATCAGGATAATTATTAGGTATATAAAAGATGAATTTACCTTTGATTATTGAAGTCCTGATATGTTTCACTTTAATCGCTTTTATCAGGCTATGTGATTACCCGGGAATGCCGAATAATAAGCCTTCATTGTAATAATACGGAATATGGTAAAGTGAAGGGGTTATATAATCTGGCTGTAACATATAATAAGAGTGATTTATGGGCGCAATTTGGCGGATTGGTCCGCCACGAAGCCCTTAAATTGCAAGCTCGACTCCCTGCCGGGGTTGAACTGGATGACCTGATGCAGGCTGGTGCAATAGCAGTGATGAACGCAGTCGATCAGTTTGATCCCAGTATGGGGGTGAAACTGAAAGTTTTTCTGGCGCAGCGTGTTCGCTGGGCATTCATTGATGAACTGCGTGAAAATGACTGGGCGCCGCGCCGCATAAGGCGAAAATCGCGTGAAGTTAGCGCAGCGATAGCTCGCGTGGAACAGCGAACCGGCAATGCAGCGACAGAACAAGAAGTCGCAGCGGAACTGGAAATGTCGCTGCAGGATTACCAGACTGTTTTACAGGAAACAAACTCAAGCCTGATATGTTCGCTTGATGAGCTGATGGAAGATGGGGTTGAAGGGTTCGAACTTTCTGAATTTCAAACTGATGAGGAAAATCCTTTAAACGATATTCTGCGTAAAGATCTTATGCAGAAAATTAGTGAAGAAATTCAGCAGTTACCCGAGCGAGAGCAGTTTCTATTAAATCTGTATTATCAGCAGGATCTTAATATGAAAGAGATTGGCCTCTTGTTATCTGTGACAGAAACACGCATCAGCCAATTACACAGTCAGACAATCAAAAGATTAAGAGCAAGGCTTGAAATGCATGCAGATATTAATCTGCAATAACTTGATGTCCTGAGGTTGGTCATTCAGTTACAGATATTATTATCTAATATGTGATTGTCGTACCTCCTGTACAGATATGCAACCATGAGCATTCGCCTTCGTGATTTTATTATCACGATAGAGATTTCTCTTTGTCGTTGTTTACGCTGCCGTCGGGATGTTCGGTAGTTTTTCATCGTAGTGAACATCTCTGTCAGCCTTTTTTATACCAGGCATGACCGATGGTAAGGAGCGAACATGCTTGTTTTATTAGGATATTTTGTAGTTTTTGTGACTGTGTTTGGTGGTTATGTCCTCGCCGGAGGATATCTGATGTCATTATATCAGCCAACCGAATTTTTGATTATCGCTGGCGCAGGTCTGGGTGCATTTATCGTTGGTAATAATGGCAAGGCTATTCGTTCAACTATAAAAACATTTCCTGTCTTATTCCGGGCTAAGGCACTTTACTCAAAAGAAATGTACATGGATTTACTGGCTATGATGTTTTTACTGCTAAGTAAAGGACGTCAAAAAGGGCTAATGTCACTGGAAAATGATATTGAAGATCCTGAAAGCAGTGATATTTTTTCTTCTTATCCCCGCTTATTGAAAGATAAAAGCGTGATGAATTTTATGGTTGATTACCTGCGACTGATGATCAGTGGCAGTATGAACGCCTTTGAAATGGAATCTTTAATGGATGAGGAAATTGAAACCTGCGAAATGGAATATGAAACAACGGTTCACAGTTTGCAGACTGCAGGTGATGCTTTACCGGCATTCGGTATTGTGGCGGCCGTTATGGGGGTCGTAAACGCCCTTAGCGCAGTAGATAAACCCGCCGCTGAACTTGGTGCTTTGATAGCCCATGCGATGGTGGGAACCTTTTTAGGGATCCTGTTGGCCTATGGTTTGGTGCTTCCGCTGGCGTCTCTGTTACGGCAGAAAAGTGCCGAGCAAATAAAAATGCTTCAGTGTATTAAAACTACGTTGCTGTCATGTATTCATGGTTCTGCGCCGCAAATTGCGGTTGAGTTCGGTCGAAAAACCCTCTTTACCAGCGAACGTCCGGGCTTTGCCGAGCTTGAGGAACATGTTCGCCAGGCGAAATATTCGGCCAATAATTCTTCCACAGGTGAGGCCCCATGAAGAACAACGGGACCGGCAACATTGTTGTTGTAAGACGCTCAGGTAATAAAAAAGAAGGTTTACATGGTGGTTCGTGGAAAATCGCTTATGCCGATTTTATGACTGCCATGATGTCCTTTTTTTTGGTTATGTGGCTGGTTTCTTCCTCCACGCCAGAGCAGCGTCATCAGCTTGCAGAGTATTTCAAAATCCCCATCGGCGTACCTATGGCCGAACATGGCGACAAAGATACTCAGAGCCAAAGTATTATTCCCGGCGGTGGCGAGGATGTTGTTCATCAGAATGGGGAAGTTCAGAAAACTGTTTTGCAAAAGCAGGAAGATCATTTCTATTCGGGAAATAAAACGCTGAAGCATGCAGAGTCAAAGCTGCACGACATCATGAAGACGGATGCCCGTCTGAACAAATTCCGTTCAAATTTACGTTTATCGTTGACCCCGAATGGACTGTTGATACAGATAACGGACAGCCAGGAACGCCCGATGTTTAAAGTTGGTAGCTGGACACCGGAAACCTATATGGTCGGAATTCTGGAGGCATTAGTGCCTGTTTTGAACCAATTACCGAATCACATAATGGTAACCGGACATACTGATTCGTTGCCTTATGCCGGCGGCGACGCAGGCTATAGCAACTGGGAACTTTCCGTTGATCGTGCTAACGCGGCGAGAAGAATACTTATTAATCATGGTCTGGAAGTTGGCAAATTCTTACAGGTTATCGGTGATGCTGACAGTATGAATCAGACCGGTACAGCGAAAGACGATCCCGTCAACCGTCGCATCAGTATCCTCGTGCTGAGTGAAGAGAAAGAACAAGAAATTATGAACGAGGATAAGTTGCTTAACAGTGATGTGACAGAACAAAAACTCTCTGCGCCATCCAGCAAACCTG
>NZ_RHJM01000017.1:0-18647 GCF_004212315.1 Escherichia sp. E10V5 | reverse complement strand
TGATATTGCGCCATCCAGCACACTTGGCACCGCTAACCCGCCGTTACACCCCGCGTCCGAAATTCCTGTTCAGGAGAAGACGAAATAAGATGGATATCAGCGATTTTTATCAGACTTTCTTTGATGAAGCCGATGAGCTATTGGCAGATATGGAAGGGCATTTGCTTGAGCTTAATCCGCGAACGCCTGATAAGGAAAGCCTGAACGCTATCTTCCGGGCCGCTCATTCGATTAAAGGCGGCGCGGGGACATTTGGTTTTACCATATTGCAGGAAACAACGCATATTCTGGAAAATATTCTGGATGATGCCCGCAGCGGAAAACTCCAGCTCAATGAAGGCATCATTAATCTTTTTTTAGAAAGTAAGGATATTATGCAGGATCAACTTGATGCATATAAATCTTCCCGCTCGCCGGATGAGGACAGCTACCGGTATATTTGCGAGGCACTGAGACAGATGGCCCTGGAATCCAGGGAGGGCACTGTTAATAACAACACTCAGTCCGAGCCGATAAAAGAAAGTAAAAAAGATACAGGAACGGGAGAAGATATTTTAAAGATTACCCTCAGGGATCTGGGAGAAAAGGATTTCGAACCTCTTGTTGAGGAACTTAAAAATCTTGGCGAGTTGCAGGATCTTAAAATTGAGAAAAGCAGCCTGCAGGCTCGTATGTTTACCACTACCGCTGCGGATGATATTCTGGCGGTATTATGTTTTATTCTGGAACCAGAACAAATCACAATTGATGTTTGTGATGACGATTTTGTAGAAAATACCTGTCCGGATACAGGCGGTGTTGCGGGAGAAACAAACGATAGTGGATTTTCTGCAACAGCCAGTTCCCCGACTGGCGCTGCGCCAGCAAGAAAACTGCGTGGTGCCAGCGAATCCCGTAAACAAGGTACTGAATCCGGTAGTATTCGTGTCGCCGTAGAAAAAGTAGATCAGATAATTAACCAGGTCGGTGAACTTATTATCACCCAGACCATGCTTACACAGTTATCTGCGGGGCTGGATCCTGCTCAGTACGATTCGCTGATTAACAGTATTGCGCAACTCGAACGTAATGCACGGGATTTGCAGGCATCGGTGATGTCGATCCGTATGATGCCGATGGAATATGTCTTCAGCCGTTTTCCGCGTTTAGTTCATGATCTTGCTAATAAATTAAATAAACAGGTAGAACTGACGCTGTGGGGCGGTTCTGCTGAACTGGATAAAAGTTTAATCGAACGCATTATCGACCCTCTTACACATCTGGTACGTAATAGTCTGGATCACGGTATTGAGCCGATTGATGTCAGGCTCGCTAATGGTAAACCTGCTACCGGTAGCCTGACGCTATCGGCAGAGCACCACGGCGGTAATATTGTTATCGAAGTCGTGGATGATGGCGCCGGCCTCAACAGAGAAAAAATCCTTAATCGCGCTCATGCGCAGGGCGTCGCTATTAGTGATAACCCCAGCGATGAAGAAGTCTGGATGCTCATTTTTGCAGCGGGTTTCTCCACCGCAGAGAAAGTTACCGATGTCTCCGGTCGTGGTGTTGGTATGGATGTCGTGAAACGAAACATTCAGGATATGGGCGGCCATGTGACAATCCATTCAGAGCAGGGGCGTGGAACCACTATCCGGATAATATTACCTCTGACGCTGGCAATTCTGGACGGTATGTCTGTACGCGTTGGGTCAGAAATTTATGTTCTTCCGCTTGGCGCAGTGATGGAATCGCTGATGTTACTGGAAATGCCGTTAAACAGAATGTCCGGCGGTGAGCTGGTATTGAAAGTCAGAGAGGAATATCTGGCCCTCATAGAGCTGAATAATCTTTTCGGTATCCAGAGTGATTTACAGAGTGTAAATGAAGGTATTGCGGTCGTCGTGCAAAGTGCTGGCGTTCGTTATGCGCTACTGGTTGATCAACTGATTGGTCAGCATCAGGTTGTCGTCAAAAATCTCGAACAAAACTATCGTAAGGTGCCGGGAATTGCTGCTGCCACTATTCTGGGGGACGGCAGCGTAGCTATGATCCTGGATGTTGCTGCGCTTTATTCCAGAACAGCAATGACGCCTGCAATAGTGGATTCCGGCAAGGTTCTCAATTAAGGAATACATTATGAAACTCACAGATAACGATAAGCAGTCGGCAAAAGAAAATGTCGGTAATGAATATTTAATTTTTACTCTTGGACAAGAAGAGTATGGGATCGAGATATTAAAGGTTCAGGAAATTCGCGGCTATGAACGTGTTACACGCATTGCGAATACCCCTGATTTTATTGCCGGTGTGACAAACCTTCGCGGCGTTATTGTACCTGTAGTTGACTTTCGCGTTAAATTTCATCTCGACACTGTCGCATTTGATGAAAACACAGTCGTTATCGTGTTAAGTTTTTCTAATAAAATAGTTGGGATAGTGGTCGATGGTGTCTCTGATGTGCTCTCCTTGTCACCCGAACAAATTCGCCCGGCACCTGATTTTAGTGGCGCAAAATTAGCTACGGATTACTTGCTTGGCTTAGGTACGCTTGATTCCAGAATGCTTATTCTCGTAGATATTGAAAAATTGCTTAACAGTGAAGAAATGCAATTGGTTGAGCGTACAGCAGAAATATCAGTTGACTAAAATGTTGCTTTAGTAATTTTCATGCTTACAGGTCAGGTGAATAATGATTTTTTCATCAAAAATCAGCGAGAAGCTCAGGTTCTTACCTGACTCATTATCTCTAAAAACAACTTTTATTATTGCCGTTTCTTTTGTTGTTTTGCTCTTCACTATGTCAAATATTATAACATTATATCATTTTATTGAGATTAAGAATAACGTTTTCAGGCTAACGACAGGTTTAGATCAGATCAATAAATTGTCAAAGACACGGCAAGCGCTTGAACTTGTCTTTGAAGAATGGGATTACCGTGACAATAGTAAATCCATGCATAACATGGAATCTGCTAAAAATTATTTCCATGAGTATCTGAATGTAATTTCTGATGATGCTAAAGTTGGTTCGAAATCCACTCAGGCAGTCAGTAATGCTTTTGCAAATGTTGAAAAGGCGTTTAGTTCGGGTCGACTGAGTGAAGTGCAAAAAGAGGTCGATAATTTTGTTATTCAGGAAAATGCTCTGGATGATTATGTCTATAAATATGATGAGCCTGAAGCTAAGGATATTATTAACTGTCTGTTAACTGACTCTTATTATGTTAGTATATTCTCTTTCGGTTTTTGGATAATATTATCGGCTGTTGGCTGGCTATGGTTAAAAAATAAAGTATTCTCACGATTTGAATACATTAAAGAATGCTTTTCTTTAATTTCTAATGGTGAACTTAACCATACCTTAGAGATCGGTCAGAAAAACGAAATTGGCGAAGTTATTGAGCAACTGGATACTATGCGGCTCAATTTAAGCGAAATCCTTACAACGTTTAAAAGTTCAATTGAATTAATCAGTGACAGTACTGATGAAATGGCGCATGGCAACAGCGACCTGTCAACTCGTACAGAGGAGCAGGCGGGGGCATTACAGCTTACGGCTGCCAATATGGAAGAGATTAGTACGACAGTCGCGCATAATGCTGACAACGCAAAAAAAGCGAATGAATTTGCCAGCGCGGCAAATACGACGGCACAGGAAGGGCTGACGGCGGCGCAGGCGGTTACGGAAACCATCCGTACTATTGAGCAAAGTGTTAAAAAGATATCGGAAATTAACAAAGTTGTGGATGACATCGCTCGCCAGACATATATCCTGGCGCTTAATGCTGCTGTTGAAGCGGCAAGAGCCGGAGATCATGGACGTGGATTTGCTGTCGTTGCCAGTGAAGTACGGCATCTGGCTCAAAACAGCGCCAGTGCGGCAAAAGAAATCAATGAATTGATAACCACAGCCGTTGAACATGTTAATACAGGCAATGCGCTGGCTTCCAATGCGGGTAAGACGATTAATGAAATGGTAGATGCCATTTATGATGTCAACAGCATTATGAATGATATCTCACAGGCGTCTGAAGAGCAGAGCAAGGGAATTCAGCAGGTTGCGTATGCACTGACTGAAATGGATAACGTGACGCAGCGTAATAGCATATTGGTCGGCGAATCGGAAACCATCGCACTGAGTCTGCATGATCAGGTCAGACAATTACAGGAAATGATCGCCTTCTTTAAATTACCGATTAATGATCTTTGATTATCCCCGATGCACATCAGATATAGCACCCTACCAGGGTGTTATATCTGCCATCGTTGTCGATAACTACGATTACTATTCCTGTTTTTCTCGTTACTACTCCTGGTTTGGACAGGTTAATTTTTAGTAGTAGGCTTAATCTATTTATATAGGATTAATATAAATGCCTTTATATTAGCCAGGGTAAACACCTGAGTTAATCTCATTAAATATCTTAAGTTGGTTTATTTTTGCTACAGATTTAACTTATTTTATGGTTAATAATATGGAAACAGATGCAACAATTGAAGAGGGTGTTAATATCTGCATATAACAAGCCGTTTTTTGGAGCTAATTTTATGCAGCAACCTGTCGTTCGAGTGGGCGAATGGTTAGTCAGTCCCGATGTTAATCAAATCAGCTGCAACGGGCGGCGGACAACACTCGAACCGCGATTAATCGATCTTCTGGTTTTTCTTGCTCATCACCCCGGAGAGGTGCTTACGCGCGATGAGTTGATTGACCATGTGTGGAAGCGTAATATCGTTACCAGCCACGTTGTAACACAATCTATTTCTGAATTACGCAAGTCATTAAAAAATGGCGATGATGATGAAAATAATGAATATATCGTTACTATCCCCAAGCGTGGATATAAACTCACCGCGCCGGTAATATGGTGTGCTGAAGAAATGGAATTGACGCCTGAACAATCCGATATTATGTCTGATACTCCGCCACCGACCAATGCCCCCACCATTACCGCACCTCAATTAACGGATAATCAGCCGCGTAAATATCATCATTTCCGTGTTGTTATCGTTTGGGCTATATTTTTACTAGCCGTGCTCAGTTGTGTATTTATGGTTGCAAAAACAGCAATTAAATCTAATTTAACGACGACCAATACTCAGCTTCTGCTGAATCCACTTGATATTGATATACACCTCGTTAATGGAAATGCATGTAATAACTGGAATTTACAGCTTTTTTATGCTGTTGGCTTAGGAAGCCTGGTGACGTCTACGCTTAACACATTTTCTAATTATATGGTGCATGACAAAATAAACTACAGTGGCCATGTTTCGGGAAATTCAGGGAAAACGTTAACGCTGGAGTTTCTCAATCAACGTCACTATCGCGCACAGCAATGTTTTATGTCTGTCCGCCTGGTCGATCATGCGAACGGCGAGGTTATGCTGGATAAACGTTACTTCATTACGGGGTCTAATGAGGTTGCGATCCAGAATGATTTACTGAGCAATTTATCATCGGCGCTCTCGCTATCCTGGTCAGACAAAATGACGGAAATGATGAACCATTATCAACCCATTAAAAGTCAGTCTCTGGCACATTTTTTTGAAGCACATCAGTTGTTAATGCAGGGGGATGCTGCATCGCTAAACAAAGCCAGTGAAATCCTCGAAGACGTGGCGAAACAGTCCCCGGAATTTACCTATGTTAATGCTGAAAAAGCATTGATCGATATTTTTCGCCATACGCAGCAGTTGCTTGATGACAAACAGCTTAAAACGTTATATGCCTCGATGGAGAAAATTCGTAACAGCCCAGGGATCAAGGATTCAGCGATTTACTATCAGATTAAAACTGTCGATTTGTTAGATCGTGGCAACGTGGAGGAGGCGTATCAGGCAATTAATCTTGGTATCCGAAATGAGCTCTCCTGGCTAAACTATATCCTGCTGGGAAAAGTCTACGAAATGAAAGGCGAAAACCGTCTTGCTGCTGATGCCTATATTACCGCATTTAATTTGCGTCCTGGTGAAAACACGCTGTACTGGATTAAAAACGGAATATTCCAGACATCACTAAACCGCATCGTACCCTACCTTGAAAATTATTCTTCAGCAGAATAAATGAAGCCTTATCATATTTTTTCTTAAATAATATGATAAGGCGTTTTTTTCATGTCATCAGTCACCGTATTTATATTTTACGTAATCCATCATAAGTCAGATGAACTACGGTTTTATTCTTAAGAAAGTTGCTTTAATTTGTTGATAATAAACAAGATTTATCTTTTCATGATAACCGTAGATAATCCAGATAACCTTTATGGTTCTCTAAAAAACATCATTTATATATCGTTTATTGTTTATTCATTTTATCTTTATGACTTCATTCTCCTGAATTAGTACTCTTTTCTGTAGTCGGCCAGTCTGCAGCGTTGTTTACATGTTGACTAGTGCCTTGAATATTAAATCCAGGAGATTGAAAATATGAGTTCTGCCAAACAGATCGGGCTATTTGCCTGTACTGGCGTGGTAGCCGGTAATATGATGGGCAGCGGGATTGCATTATTACCCGCGAATCTTGCCAGCATTGGTGGTATTGCTATCTGGGGATGGATTATCTCTATTATTGGTGCGATGTCGCTGGCCTATGTTTATGCCCGCCTGGCGACCAAAAACCCGCAACAAGGTGGTCCAATTGCTTATGCGGGGGAAATATCTCCGGCATTCGGTTTCCAGACCGGTGTTCTTTATTACCATGCGAACTGGATCGGTAACCTTGCTATTGGTATTACCGCAGTCTCTTATCTTTCTACTTTCTTCCCTGTATTAAATAGCCCAATTCCAGCCGGCATTGCCTGTATTGCTATCGTCTGGATCTTTACGTTCGTCAACATGCTTGGCGGTACCTGGGTGAGTCGTTTGACGACGATTGGCCTGATACTGGTACTGATTCCTGTCGCGCTGACTGCTGTTATTGGCTGGCACTGGTTTGATCTGGCGACTTACCAGGCGAACTGGAACACCTCCGGTACGACTGACAGCCGCGCTGTGATTAACAGTATTCTGCTCTGCCTGTGGGCTTTCGTTGGCGTTGAATCTGCTGCGGTGAGCAGCGGCATGGTGAAGAATCCAAAACGCACCGTTCCGCTGGCAACCATGCTTGGCACGGCAATGGCCGGTATTGTTTATATTGCCGCAACCCAGGTGCTTTCCGGGATGTTCCCTGCCGACCGTATGGCTGCTTCTGGTGCTCCGTTCGCCGTTAGCGCCGCGACGATGTTTGGCGGCTGGGCCGCTCCGGTGGTTTCTGCTTTTACCGCTTTCGCCTGTCTGACTTCCCTCGGTTCCTGGATGATGCTGGTTGGCCAGGCGGGTGTCCGTGCGGCAAACGACGGCAACTTCCCGAAAGTTTATGGTGATGTTGACAGTAATAACATCCCTAAAAAAGGCCTGCTGCTTGCAGCGGTGAAAATGACAGCCCTGATGGTGTTGATCACGGTGATGAACTCTACCGGTGGTAAAGCTTCTGACCTGTTTGGCGTGCTGACCGGGATCGCCGTGCTGTTAACCATGCTTCCTTACTTCTACTCCTGTGTTGATCTGATTCGTTTCGAAGGCGTCAACCTGCGTAACAGCGCCAGCCTGATTTGTTCAGTGCTGGGTTGTGTTTTCTGCTTCATCGCCCTGTCAGGCGCAACGTCCTTCGAACTGACCGGGACATTTATCGTCAGTCTGATAATCCTGATGTTTTACGGCCGTAAATTGCACCAGCGCGAACATGCTGCTGACGACGTTAGCAGCGTAGACACCCACTAATTCCCTTCGTTTCTCTGCGCTCCTCTCGTTCTCCCACAACGAGACGGGAGGAGCCAGCTCTATCAGGAGATATAAATATGAACGTTATCGCGATAATGAATCAGATGGGTGTTTACTTTAAAGAAGAGCCTATCCGCGAATTGCATTGCGCCCTTGAAAAACGGGGCTTCCAGGTTGTCTATCCAAACGACCGCGAAGACCTGCTGAAACTGATTGAAAATAATGCTCAACTTTGCGGCGTGATCTTCGACTGGGATAAGTACAATCTTGCTCTGTGCGAAGAAATCAGCGCCATGAATGAGTACATGCCACTGTATGCGTTTGCAAATACTCACTCTACCCTGGATGTCAGCCTGAACGAGCTGCGTATGCAGGTGCGTTTCTTCGAATACGCACTGGGCGCGGCAGAAGATATCACCTTAAAAATCAAACAAAACACTGACGAATATATCGATACCATTCTGCCGCCACTGACCAAAGCCCTGTTCAAATATGTTCGTGAAGGTAAGTACACATTCTGTACCCCTGGTCATATGAGCGGTACGGCATTCCTGAAAAGCCCTGTCGGTAGCATTTTCTATGACTTCTTTGGTGCAAACACCATGAAGTCAGACATCTCCATCTCGGTATCTGAGTTGGGATCTCTGCTGGACCACTCTGGTCCGCACAAAGAAGCGGAAGAGTATATTGCTCGCGTGTTCAACGCTGAACGCAGCTATATGGTCACCAACGGTACCTCAACCGCTAACAAAATCGTCGGTATGTATTCCGCTCCGGCGGGCAGCACTGTGCTGATTGACCGTAACTGCCACAAATCGCTGACCCATCTGATGATGATGAGCGATATTACGCCGATCTACTTCCGCCCGACCCGTAATGCTTACGGTATTTTAGGCGGTATTCCGCAGAGCGAATTTCAGCATGAAACCATCGCCAAACGCGTGCAAGAAACTCCGAATGCCACCTGGCCTGTACATGCTGTTATTACCAACTCGACTTATGACGGCCTGCTGTACAACACCGACTACATCAAGAAAACGCTGGACGTAAAATCCATCCACTTTGATTCCGCCTGGGTGCCTTACACCAATTTCTCGCCAATTTACAAAGGTAAATGCGGGATGAGCGGTGGTCGTGTTGAAGGCAAAGTGATTTACGAAACTCAGTCTACGCATAAGTTGCTCGCAGCGTTTTCTCAGGCATCCATGATCCATGTGAAAGGGGATGTCAACGAAGAGACGTTCAGCGAAGCCTATATGATGCACACCACGACTTCACCGCACTACGGTATTGTCGCATCGACTGAAACGGCTGCGGCAATGATGAAAGGTAATGCCGGTAAGCGTCTGATTGATGGCTCTATTAATCGTGCAATCAGATTCCGTAAAGAGATTAAACGCTTAAAAGGTGAATCAGAAGGTTGGTTCTTTGATGTCTGGCAGCCAGAGCAGATTGACCAGGTTGAATGCTGGCCGCTCAATTCTGACAACGGCTGGCATGGTTTCCAGAACATTGACAACGAGCATATGTATCTGGACCCGATCAAAGTCACTCTGCTGACGCCGGGTATGACGAAAGACGGCACGATGGACGATTTCGGTATTCCAGCGAGCATTGTGGCGAAATACCTTGATGAGCATGGCATTATCGTTGAGAAAACCGGTCCTTATAACCTGCTCTTCCTCTTCAGCATTGGTATCGATAAAACCAAAGCTCTGAGCCTGTTGCGTGGTCTGACCGAGTTCAAACGCGCCTTTGATTTAAACCTGCGTGTGAAAAACATGCTGCCGTCACTGTATCAGGAAGATCCTGAATTCTATGAAGACATGCGTATTCAGGAACTGGCACAGAATATTCATAAACTGATTTCTCACCATAATTTGCCGGATCTGATGTATCGCGCGTTCGAAGTTCTGCCTGAAATGGTGGTAACGCCGTATCGTGCATTCCAGAAAGAACTGCATAGCGAAGTGGAAGAAGTTTATCTGGATGACATGGTCGGTCGCGTGAACGCCAATATGATCCTGCCGTATCCTCCGGGTGTACCGCTGGTGATGCCTGGCGAAATGATCACCGCTGAAAGCCGTCCGGTACTGGAGTTCCTGCAGATGCTGTGTGAAATTGGCGCGCATTATCCGGGCTTTGAAACCGATATTCATGGTGCGTATCGTCAGGCCGATGGCCGTTATACCGTGAAGGTACTCAAGTAATTAAAGTGACAAGCTGATATAACAGTTTATTTCCTTCTGTCTTATATCGATCTATTGGAAGGGGCCGGTGAATACATGCTGTCGTTCACCGGCTTTATTTTTGCCCGCTGTTCATCTCTGTTTTAATATCATTCCTGACAAACCCACAATCCTATCACCTTATCACTAAGGCTAATTCCTGATGGTTTTCTTTTGCGCTGAATGCCACTATGTGATAGTGCATATACAGAAAAAAGTAAAACTCGATACCAAAATTTAAAATAAGATAAAGATTTTCTTCTCGCCCAGACTTAGAACAAAAAAGCATTGTAGATAAATGTTGCTCTGTAAAAGATATACCCGCTATTAACCAAGACAGAAAAAGGAGAAGCAAGATGGAAGGATATGAAATCATGATCAGCAACCGAAAAGTTAAATTTAGTCATCAGGTATCGGTAAGTTTGTTGCTCAGCGTAATAATTTTTTTTGTTTTCATGGCAGGAATAGTTCTGTTATGGCACAACTATACAATATAGGTAATGATTGAATACTACGCGTCACCATCGGGGATTCAATAGTGGGGTCAGCTGACGTGAAGGTTTATGGCTTACACGTCAGCGAATTGCATAGTCTGATGTTCACCAGACATGTCCCGTTTGAACTATCACGGGGTATCAAATTATCAATTTGTCTTATCTCTTGAGATAAGAACGTACTTTATCATGCAATTATTTAATTGCCTGTTATGATTTTTTTATCATGTGAAATGATATAAATCAGAATAATATATTTTTACTTAAAAACTGCGCAAGCATTTAAGCATAAATGACCACCAACCTCAGGAAAACAAGGATATCCCCCATCGCAAAAATAGGCGTTCCCGTCCTTGAAGCCGTGTATTTCTACGACATCACAGTCACTGTCCACGGGAAGCCAACCGTAAACACTCAGATTCCCCCACTCTTTCAAAACCCCTCCATTGATTTGGCGATCTTCAAAGACCATTGAAATATCCTGGAGTTCCAGTACTTGGGGGAGTTGCCCATTAACACTCGCTACCCATAATTTTGTTTCTTCGCGTTAAGTTTTTTCTCTGTATTGTGTTTGAAAAAATTTTTAATAGTAAAACTATATACTTGTACACGAGAGGTTTTTCTATCTCGTGCTTCTACATAAAATGTTTTTCCGGCGAAGGTTTCATTAGCGTTATTAAACGTCACGACGCCATTCTGGTCTACGGAAATAGGATTTCCAGGTAAATCAGATCTACAACTCCATATAACGTTTTGATTATTTTTGATATCACCATTAATTACCATTTGAAAATAAGCTTCCGGGAAAAGTGTGGTAGGGAAGCGATTTTCTTGCATATCCTCGATGCAGTTAAACATATGACCGGTGACTAAAACATCTGTAATAATATTAATTTTTCATCTCTAAAAGTTATCGATTAGTGTTACTGACATTTTTATCCACTCTTGGGATACTAAATGTACGAGGTATAGTTTGCGCTTTTTCTGGAAGTGAAGAATATATAATGTTATTATTTTTATGGTTAATAAATAACAAACTAATTATGTGTTTGTTTGATTGTTATGATTTCTATTATTAATTTAATATTATTGGTGACATCTAATTATTAATGAACGGGGAATTTGTTACTTCACGGGGAATACAGAAGAAGATATATCGCTGTGGGCATGACAGACCCGGGAGACGACGACAGTACGCCGATTCATTCAATATATTGAATTTACATGATTTAGTAGGCCGGATAAGGCGTTTACGCCGCATCCGGCAGGAAACTACGTCGGGCTAAATAGCCATTTTGCCGTTACCGCGTACATTCATGATGTCCGCGCGAAAACGCCTAATCAAGATGTCTGGCGAGCACGTCATTAATTGACTGCTCCAGCTCGTCCATAACTTCTTTTGTCAGACGATTAAATTCAAAAGAGATTGTGCGGCCATTAATGCGTTTACGTGCGTATCGGTCTTTATCATCAAACGCCCACAGCGAAACCACCTTCGCTTTCTCCTTTTTAGGCTGCGAGATCAACAAAGACGATTTTTTCTGAATAAGCTTCAGCAGCTTATTTTTAATCTCATCTTCCGCAAGACCACCTTCGCTCAGAATAAGATCAATATCTTCTGAAATTTGTTCGATCAGCGTGCTGAGTTCAACATTTTTCTCGGCGAGACTTTCGTCCACCGCAGCCAGTAATTTGTAATCGGAAAAATGAAGCTCCGACTGCACCGGGAACAGTGAAACCAGCTCCTGTGGAACGGATGCCGCCTGCATGGCGCGGGAGACTTTGGCCGGTGACAGTTTTTCCTGTGCGGCTATCTGTTTCTGATTCAGCCCCGATGCCTTAAGCGCCATCAGGCGTAACCCTACTTCACGCAGGTTATGTTCTTTCGCCGTCTGAATATCTGCCGCCAGTTTACGAGCCTCATCGGCAGACACCGTTGACGTGGTGACCAGTACTTTCAGCGGGGTATGGCACAAAATTGCCGCCGCGCGTCTGCGGGAACCATCAATAATTTCCACGCCATCTTCCCGCTCAATACCTATGCAAGGGAAAAACTGTTGCAGACGAAGCGTACGGGTAATGTCTTTCAGGGACTCGCTGGTCAGCGAGGTCTGATCGCGACCGTTTATCTCCTGAATGACATAGGTTCCTTTTTCGACCTCATTGGCCGGGATTGTGCGCAACGAAAAAGTAACATGACGCCCAGTGGAGAGAGTAAAGATTTGCTCCTGAGACGGTCCGCCATCATCCTCGTGCAGCGCAGGGGTTTTGAAGGTACGGCCTATGGTGACTCTCTTGGCGCTCATCATACAACTCCGTTGGTTCTGATAAATTCAATGCGGTCGAAGACTGCCCGGGCGAAATCTTCAGCGGCGTGGCGGGCATTTTTCAACGCTTCGCTGCTGCCGATATAGGTGGCTGGGTTTGCCGAGACTACGGTGTCGAAGGACTCGCCGCAACGCTCAAAGCCATCCAGTCGCGGTAATGCGACATCGAGCATATCGCCGCCAAAAATCTCTTTTGCCAGGCTATGGCAAAGCTTATGGTCGGATTTATTTGACAGTTTTGACATGAAGCCGATATTGCCCCGTAGATTACACTTCATGCCGGATTCATTAATAATTTCAACCAGTTCAGGGAGCCTGGTTAAATATTTCAGCGTCGAGTGGAAATCGACCTGTGCAGGTGGAACCGGCGTTAACAGCAGATCGGCTGAGGCGATGGCATTTTTGAGAAACGCGTCAAGGTGTGGGCCGCTATCGATAAAGATGAAATCGTAATCCTTGCGCAGTTTATCAATCACATTCTCTTTCAGCACCGCGTGAACATTTTGTCCCGGCAGGTGTTCGGCGCATAACTCATCCCAGCGTGAGGCGATAAACGCATCTTCAATTGAGGCTGGCAGCACGTCCACGCCCGGCACAATGGAAGGCACGATAAATTCTGAGAGTAACTCCTCGCGCGACACATTTTGCAGCATGGCCTGTGCGGAGGTGGCATCAACCATGCCAATGGCCCGGGTGTGGTTGAGGAACATGGTTGCCGAAGACTGCGGATCGAGATCAACCACCAGGATGCGTAAGTCTTCATAAAGCAGGTGAGGGTGGGTGCGTAGCGCATGGGCCAGCGAAACGGTAGAGACCGTTTTAGACACGCCACCTTTCAGGTTGCCGATGAAAACGGCGAATGCCGAGGGATAGCGGTCGCGATATTTGGGAACGCCACGGTGATGGTAAATGTCGATGATGTTCTGAATCGACATGGCGTACTTGGTGGAACTTCCGGCAGGGCGCTTATCAAACACATAGCCGCTTTCTTCCATCTCATTGACGGCGTAATCCACGCTGGCGCGCGTGAGACGGGGCAGCCGGGCAAGCGCCGCCTTGGCATAGACCTGATAAAACTTGTTTTCCTGCAACTCTTCTTTTTGTGACTGAATTTGTTCGGTAAGAGAAAACAGCATTTTCTCTGAGCGTTGCGCAACTTTTAACAGATGGACAGGCGTATCCATGATTTTTGCCTTTATGCTGAAATGATGAATTTCGACAAGAATGCTACATACAAGTGGTAATGTAAACATTTCAGATGCAATAAGGCAAAAATAGCGGGTTGTGTCTCACTTATCTGTTGAGTAGTGAGCTTCTCCGGGCGTTATTCGCAAGTTCGGAGCGGGGCAGAAGGCCGGGTTACGTACATAAAGCGCCTGTATGGATGATATCGTTGTTGTGTTGCGTTCAACCTGATGGAACTCTGATAGCACTATTTTCAGCCAATTCGCGTCAGGTCAATAGTCCAAAAAAATCGGTAATCTCTGGGTATTTTTGATAAAAAAAGCCTGCGCAATATTTATTGCGCAGGCCATTGGTGGTTATTCAGACTGATGCAGTAGGTAATCTCACTGCGATAGCCAGGCACCCTTATCGGATGCTGGCGGAATTTCTGTTTAGTTAATGGTTAAATCTACCGTCATATTGTATTCAAATTTCCATGTTCCGTCGGTGAGAATGTAATGGATCAAACCGGTGTAATGTCCCGCAGGAAGGTCGGGGTTATCGCTGCGCGACCAGTCAAATACGCTTCTCGCAAGAGAATATCCACAAGGAACCACAGTGTTGAAGGAATAAGTAGCACAAGCTGTAAGCTTTCTTGCCCTTAGCTTGAGCGTATACTCCTTGCCGTGTTCATCGATGATCGGTGTCTGAATCACTTCATTATCGGGGTTGTTTTCATATGATAGTGTTGTTGGGCCCATCGTGGGAGGAGCAACGATAAATGCTGTGTTAATGTTAGGTGCACTCAGATGCGCAGACATAGTTTGGGCCGTGTCAGTATTGATGACCCAGTGTTCAGATATCTCTGTCATAAACGCCATCTCTGGATCTGTTATCGTTGAACCATTCGTGCTTGCCGTTGTCGTCACCATCCCTACTTTAGTACTTCGAATAGTGACATTTGCAATGCCGTTGGCATCGGTTTTCGACGTTTCCGCAGAAAGGATGTAACCAGGTGTTGTCTGCCAGCTAACGGTAGCATCAGGAACCCTGTTATTGTTGATGTCCGTCACTATCGCTTCATAGGTTGCGTTATCCTTACCATCAGGGGCAACAATAGACTTATTGCTATATAGCATAGCCATTTTTGCGGTTTTAATATCCCCAATAAAGTTGACTCCGGGCGCCGCAAGTTGTATGCCATTCACCGGTATCGTGGCGGTGACAATTGTTGCGGCTGCGATTTTCGTGTGTCCGGTGATGGTTGCGACGCCCTGGTTATCCGTCAGGCTGCTGGTGCCGTCTAACGTCAGATTCGGGTCGTTACTGGTCCAGTCGACCTGCACGCCCTTAACCGGATTGCTATTCGCATCTTTGATTGTAACTGACCAGGTCACCAGTTCCTTGTCATCGGCTACGGCCTGCGTTTTGTCCACTTTGCTGTCAGACAGAGTCGCGGTAGCAATGTTGCCAGTCACATTCACCGTTACAGTCTGGCTGGATTGATTAATACCCGCAGTAATTTGCGACTCCCCTCCTTTGGTGGTGGAATAAGCAACTTCCGCGATACCCTGACTGTTGGTGTCGGTGACATTACCAGGCTGGAAAATCCCGTTGGTATTATCGGAGCTCCAGTTAACCCGTTGGTTAATAACAGGATGTCCGGCTTCATCCGTCACTGTGGCTTTCAGCGTTATGTTATCGCCTGCAGGCACATCTGTTGTTGTGGATGGGGTGAGCGCAGAGACTGTGGCAGTAGCCGCGTCGGCACCAAAGCTGATGGTTTCAGACGACTGACTCACGCCATTGACGGTTGCCACGGCCTGACAGGCGAGTACATCCTCCGAGGTGAGCGTTGCTGTAACCTGACCCTGGGCGTCGGTTTTTTGCGGACTGCCGGTAAGATGATATTTACCTGTTGCTGGCTGTACCTGCCAGTTCACCTCACTCTGGCTGACGGGGTTCTTGTATTCATCTTCCACGGTGGCGGTCAGGGTAACCACATCCTTGTTATTCGCTATCGCGCTGGTTTTACTGGCGCTGACGTTAACCGGTTTTGCACTCTGTATATCAGGCGTGATGGTTAGCTGAATGGTTTTCTGGCTGTGGTTGTCGCTGGATGCCGTAATGGTGGTGGCTTTTGCGAGCGTGCTGCTGTAAGTCACCTTCGCGTTACCCTGCGCATCGGTGTTCGACGTTGTTTCACTGAAAACACCTGCGGCATTATCAGACTGCCAGACAACAGGTTTATTCGCTACCGGGTGACCGGACGCATCCAGCACCTGAGCGGTCAACGTAACAATACCTTTACCGGCTGTGACACTGGTGTTATCTGTTGTCAGGCTTTGCAGCGTAGCAGACGTCGCATCCTCGGTGAATTTCACACTGTTTGATGTCACCAGTCCACCGTTGGCTACGTGAGCAATGTTACCGCTGATCTGATGCTCCCCGCGTTGTTTTGACGTCAGGGATACCGTCACGTTACCGTTGCTGTCTGATGTACCAGACGCAGCGGACAAGTGAGCAGTGGCAGGTGTTGCGCTCCAGTTGATGCTGATACCCGACAGCGGGTTACTGTTCGCATCCATCACCGTACCCGTGAAGGTGACTTCATCGGTGCCGTTGGCGAGCGCATTCTGTTTACTGATTTTAAGGTCAGTAAGCTGTGCGGTGCGGGTGTCTCCGGTAAAGGTTACCTGTGGCGCATTAAACCCGGCGCCTGCTTCTGCCTGGGCAGTGACTCCGGCATTTCCGGCTTTCAATGCGGACAGCGTGACGGACGCGACGCCCGAGGCATTGGTTGTTGCGCTCGGTGCTGAAAGCGTAACGCCCGTACCAGAGGCGTTCCATGTCACTTTATGATTTGTAACAGGGTTGCCTTTAGCATCTTTTACTGCTGCGGTGTAGGTAATAAGCTCCTTGCCGTCGGCAATAGCCTGCGTTTTATCCACGGTGACGTCAGTCACTTTTGCCGAAGTGCTGTCGGCAGTAAAGTGCAGACTGTGAGACGCCACTGCGGCTCCAGCCGCGCTGCTGGCAGAAACTACCACATCTCCGCTTGACTCTGACGTTAGCGTTACCACACTGTTGCCACTGGCATCAGTGGTGTTCTGCGCGGTGCTGAGTACCCCTTTACCGGAAGTAATGGCCCACTTCACCTGACTACCGGGAACCGGATGTTGACTTGCATCACTGACCTGCGCAGTCAGTTGAATGGTGTCGTTCAGGTTGGCAATGGCTGTTTCTTTATTGGTGTTCAGCGAACTCACCGCAGCACTTTTACTGTCAGCCGTAAAATGCAGGACCGGAGAGGTAATTTTCTGCCCCTGCAGCGTGGCTGTCAGCGTAACCTCTTCTACCGCCGGAGAACTAACCTGGATACTGACATGCCCCTGGTCATCCGTCTGGGTGGTTGTGGTGGATAACTGCGCGGTATTGCTGGTTGAACTCCAGTCTATCTGAATATTTTTTAACGGATTACCCAGCGCATCTTCTGCGACAGCGGTTAGCGTAGCGCTGTCCTTTCCGTCTGCCAGCAGGGTGGTTTTATCCGGCGCGATGTTTTTCAGCACGGCGCTTTTGGCGTCGGCAACAAACGTTAACGTGGTGGTTTGTTTCGCTGCACCGTTCGCGGTGGTGGCGGAAACAGTTGTCAGCCCGGCACGGGTGGAGGTGAAATGAATGGTTGCAACCCCCTGATTATCTGCAAGGCTGCTGGTGCTGGCGAAGATCAGCTTCGGATCGTTGCTGCTCCAGTTGACCTGTGCGCCAGGCAGGATATTGCCATTCGCATCTTTCACCGTGACAGACCAGGTCACCGATTCGTTGCCATTGGCCACGACCTGGGTTTTGTCCACTTTGCTGTCAGACAGGATTGCGGTAGCAATATTACCAATCACATTCACCGCCACTGTCTGGCGGCTGTTATTACTTTCCGCTGTGATATGCGTGGCCGTGGCCCGGGTAGCAGAGTAGGTTATCTCTGCAATACCCTGACTGTTGGTTTCGCTGTAATTATTGGCCAGGAAAGACCCGCTGGTATTATCGGAACTCCAGTTAACCCTCTGACTTACAACAGGGTGACCGGTTTTGTCCATCACTGTGGCTTTCAGCATCATGCTATCGCCTGCGACCACATCCGCTGTCGTGGACGGAGTGAGCGTGGAGACTGTGGCGGTAGCCGCGTCGGCGCTAAAGTTGATAGAGGCAGTCGATTTGTTCACACCGTTGGCGGTTGCCACGGCCTGACAGGCGACCACATCCTCTGAAGCCAGCGTTGCGGTAACCCGACCCTGATCATCGGTTTTTTGTGAACTGCCGGTAAGATGATACTTACCTGCCGGCTGGATCTGCCAGTTAACGTCGTGCTGGCTGACAGGGTTTTTGTATTTATCTTCCACAATGGCGGTCAGGGTAACCACATCCTTACCATTCGCCGTCGCGCTGGTTTTATTGACAGTGACGTCAACAGGTTTTGCGCTCTTGACATCGGGCGTGATGGTCAGCTTCACGGTTTTCTGACTGTTATTGTCGCCGGATGCGGTGATCGTGGTGGCCTGTGCACGGGTGCTGCTGTAGGTCACCTTCGCATTACCCTGGGCGTCGGTATTCGAGGTGGTTTCACTGAAAACCCCCGCGGCATTGTCAGACTTCCAGACGACAGATTTATTCGCCACCGGATGGCCGGACGC